>NZ_JBFTLX010000005.1:0-74683 GCF_056396665.1 Cupriavidus sp. 05T313
CCACCAGGGCCACGCAGATCCAGCCCCGCCCGTTGATCATATTAAAGAAGAACGCATTAAAGGCGGACAGCGTCAGGAATGCACCCCCCACCGCCATCAACGCCGAACCGGCCATGATCGCACCGATGCGCATGGCGCCTACCCGAATCCCCTGCCCCTCCGCCGCAGCGGGATTCTCGCCGACCATGCGCACGGCCAGGCCGAGCGGCGTGCGATAAAGCACCCAGGCCACCACGGGCACCAGGCCCAGCGCCAGCAGCGTCAACGCGCTTTCCTGGCCGAAGACGGGGCCCAGCACGCGGCCGAGCAGCGGCACGTCCTCGATCCAGCGCATCGGCGCGAAGGGCGTGATGGTGGGTGGCGTGGACACCGAGGCGAAGCCGATCCGGTAGGCATAGTAGGACAGGCTGGTGGCCAGCATGGTGACGCCCAGGCCTGCCACGTGCTGCGACAGCGCCAGGCTCACCGTCAGCCAGCCATGCAGCAGGCCGAAGGCAAGTCCCACGGCGGCAGCCACAGCGACCCCGCCCCACAGCGGGGCGCCATGATAGACCGCCAGCCAGCCGCCGAACGCGCCGGCCACCATGATGCCTTCGATGCCGAGGTTGAGCACGCCGGCGCGCTCGCACAGCAACACGCCCAACGTGCCGAAGACCAGCGGCGTGGCCACGCGCAGCACCGCGATCCAGAATGGCGCCGAGGCCAGGATATCGAGCAATTCCATCAGGCCGCCTTGCCCCGCGCATCGAAACGGATACGGTAGCGTGTCAGCATGGTGGCCACCAGCATGGCGAGCAGCGCCACCGCCACGATCACGTCGGCAATGCTGTTGGGCACGCCCACCGCGCGGCTCATGCCGTCCGCCCCCACCAGCACCCCCGCCACGAATACCGACGCCGCCACCACGCCTAGCGGATGCAACCCCGCCAGCATGGCGATGACCACACCGGCGTAGCCGTAGCCCGGCGAAATATCGAGCGTGAGATAGCTGGTGCGCCCTGCCACCTCCACCACGCCTGCCAATCCCGCCAGCCCGCCCGACAACAGCGCGGCCCACATCGTCACGCGCCGCACCGGCATGCCGGCGAACGCCGCGGCGCGCGCATTGGCGCCCACCGCGCGCATCTGCAGGCCGAACACCGTGAAGCGGTTGACCGCCCACAGGATCACGGCAAGCGCGCCAGCCAGCAGCAGCCCGCTGTGCACGCGCGAGCGCGCCATCAGTTTCGACAATTCCAGTTCCGGCACCAGCGGCACCGATTGCGGCCACCCCATCGCCGTGGCGTCTTTCATCGGGCCGTCCAGCATCATTGACACAAACAGCAGCACGATAAAGTTGGCCAGCAAGGTCGTAACCACCTCATCCACGCCAAGCCGCGTCTTGAGCCATGCAGCCCCGAGCAGCAGCAAGGCACCGGCCAGCATGCCGGCCGCCACCATCAGCACGAACAGCAAGCCCGTCGGCAACTGCTGCGCCCAGGGCACCGCCGCGCCATCGACCTGCCCGCCAACGGCCACCGCCGCCAGCGCGCCGAGATAGAGCTGCCCTTCGGCGCCGATATTGAACAGGCGAGCGCGAAAGGCTACAGCAACCGACAAGCCGGTCAGGATCAGCGGCGTAGCGCGCGTGAGCGTTTCCGACCAGGCAAAACGCGATCCGAAGCCGCCTTCGAGCAGCAGCATGTAAGCACGTCCCACCGGCGCACCGGCCCAACGCACCAACAAGGCGCAGATCAGCAAGGTAGCAACGATCGCCATGACCGGCGCGGCCAGCATGGCCACGCGCGAGACGCCGCTTCGGGCTTCAAGCCGCATGCAGTACCTCCCCCGTTCCAGCAGCGCCATGCGCGCCTTCGCCGGCACCGGCCATCGCCAGTCCGAGTTCTCCGAGCGTCCATGCTGCCGTCGGACGCGCCTCGGTCAGCCGGCCTGCGTGCATCACGGCAATGCGGTCGGCCAGCGCATGGAGTTCATCGAGGTCTTCCGAGATCAGCAACACGGCCGCGCCCTCTTGCGCTGCATCGAGCAGGCGCGCGCGCACATAGGCCACCGCGCCGATGTCCAGCCCCCAGGTGGGCTGGCTGGCCACGACCAGCAGCGGCACCCTCCCTTCGCCCCGCACCGAGAGCGCCCGGCCCAGGATCAGCTTTTGCATATTGCCGCCCGACATGGTCCGGGCCGGCACGTCGATACCGGCGGTGCGCACGTCGAAACGCGCGACCAGTTCCCGCGCAAACCGCTGCGCCGCCGCGCGCCGGATCACCCCCCCACGAGAAAAACGCGGCTCGCCGAGTTGCTCGCTGGCGGCGTTCTCCCAAACGGTCAGGTCGCCGATCACGCCCACCGCGTGGCGGTCCTCCGGCACGCGCGCCACGCCTGCCTCGATCCATGCGCGCGGCCATGCCGGCATTGGCTTGCCAGCCAACGTGACATGGCCCTCGGCGGCCGCCAGCGTGCCGCTGGTCAGTTCCGCCAGCGCGGCCTGGCCGTTGCCGGACACGCCGGCGATGCCCACGATTTCGCCAGCCCGTACCTGCAGGCTGACTTCGCGCAACAGCGCGCGGCCGTCCGCGCCACACGCGCCAATCTTCTGCAACGCCAGCACGGCGGGCGCCTCACTGGCACCGTCCGCGTCCAGCCGCGCGGCGCGTTCCGGCATGGCCACCACCCGGCCCACCATCAGTTCCGCCAGTTCGGCCTTGCTGGTCTGCGCCGCCGTGCACTGCGCCACCAGCCGCCCGCCGCGTAATACGGCGATGCGATCGGACACCCGCAGCACTTCGTCGAGCTTATGGCTGATAAAGATCACCGACAGCCCCTCGGCAATCAACTGCGCCAGCGTGGCGAACAGCGTTTCGGACTCGTGCGGCGTCAGCACCGCGGTGGGCTCGTCAAGGATCAGCACGCGGGCGCCGCGGTACAGTGCTTTGACGATCTCCACGCGCTGGCGCTCGCCCACCGACAGCTCGCCCACCCTGGCTTGCGGCCGCACGGCCAGGCCAAAGCGCTCGGCCAGCGCCAGCACCCTGTCACGCGCCGCGCGCCGTTCCAGGCGCCAATGCCACAGCGGCTGGGTGCCGAGCATGATGTTGTCCAGTACCGAGAGATTGTCGGCCAGCGTGAAATGCTGGTGCACCATGCCAATGCCGGTGGCAAGCGCCGCGCGTGGCTGGCCGGGCGGCAAAAGCTGGCCGTCGACCTCCACCGTGCCGGCATCGGCCACGTAGTGCCCGAACAGGATACTGACCAGCGTGCTCTTGCCGGCGCCGTTCTCGCCCAGCAGGGCCAGCACTTCGCCGCGCCGCAGTTCCAGCGAGATATCGTCATTGGCGGTCAGCTGGCCGAAGCGCTTGGTGATGTTGCTCAGGCGCAGGATGGGGACTTGCATGGGTGGTTGATCGATGTGGCGGTCAGGTTGCGCTGGCTTGCTCTTCGCTCCCAGGCGGAGGAAAGGGGGCAAGCCAGCGGCGGGGAATAGCGAGGCGAAAGCCGCCCTCACTGCGTCGACTTCGGCTCCGTCTCCACCACCTTGACTGCGAACTTGCCGTCGAGGATGGCCTTCTCCCTGGCCCTCACCTTGGTCATCACATCGGCGGGAACCTTGCCTTCGAACGTGCCCAGCGGCGCCAGTTCGGCCCCCTTGAATTTCATCAGCGAGTAGGGACCGTAGTCCTCGCTCTTGAACTGGCCCGCCTTGACCTTGCCAAGCGCCGCGCCGACCGTGGGCTCCATATTCCACAGCGCCGAGGCCACTACCGTGGCGGGATATTGCGGCTGGGTGTTGATGACATTGCCGATTGCCAGCTTGCCCTTTTCCTTGGCGGCATCGGATACGCCGAAGCGTTCGGCGTAGAGCACGTCGGCACCCTTGTCGATCATGGCGAAAGCCGCCTCCTTGGCCTTGGGCGGATCGAACCAGGAACCGATGAAGCTGACGGTGAACCTGACCTTCGGATTCACCTCGCGCGCGCCTTCCATGAAGGCGTGCATCAGCCGGTTGACCTCGGGGATGGCATAGCCACCCACCATGCCGATGTGGTTGGTCTTGGTCATGCCGCCGGCAATCATGCCGGTGAGGTAGGAAGGCTCCTGGATGTAGTTGTCGAACACCGAGAAATTCGGCGCCTGCGGCTTGCCCGAGGAGCCCATCAGGAAGGCGGTCTTGGGATAGTCTTTGGCCACCTTGCGCGCCGCCGCCTCCACGGCGAAGGACTCACCCAGGATCAGCGCCGACCCCTGCTCGGCATACTGGCGCAGTACGCGCTCGTAGTCGGCATTGGACACGCTCTCCGAGAAYACATAGTCGATCTCGCCGCGYGCCTTGGCCTCGTTSAGCGCCTTGTGRATMCGCGASACCCAYTGCTGYTCSACCGGCACGGTATACACCGCCGCCACCTTCAGCTTGGCTTGCGCCTGCGCGGGCGCGGCGCCGCCAAGGGCGGCCACGCTGGCGGCGGCCGCCGCGAATTTCAACCAGGTCCTGCGCTTACCCTCAAACCTCATGACGTTCTCCCCTTGTTGACGATAACTCCGTGGCCAGGCCGGCCGACTCCAGCCCGCATCCGCGCAGCAAAAGCCGCACAAGATGGTCAGTGGCCTGTTCGTAGTCGCGCTGGCCCAGGTGGCTCACCCCAAGCACGGCGCATACCTGCGACTCGAAATCGGCATAGGTCTGGGTGGCGGCCCAGATGGTGAAAAACAGGTGCTGCGGATCCACGCTGGCCATCTCGCCACGCGCGATCCACTCACGGATCACGCCGGCCTTGCGCGCCACCAGCGCGCGCAGCGCGCCGTTGAGCACATCGCGGATTTCCGGCGCACCGTGCAGCAGTTCATTGGCGAATACGCGCGAGGCGTCGGGATGGCTCGCAGACAACCGCATCTTGGCGCGGATGTACTGTTCAAGAGCTATCTGCGGGCTTTGCCCCGCGTCGATGATGTCGGTCTCGGACAGCCACAGTGCGAGCGTATGGGCCAGCACCGCCCGGTACAGCGCCTGCTTGGTGCGAAAGTAGTAATGCAGGTTGGATTTCGGCACGCCGGCGCGCGTGGCGATCTCGTTCATGGTGGCACCGGCAAACCCGGCCCGCGCGAACACATGCTCGGCCGCGTGCAGGATCAGCGCCTCGTTCTCCTGGCGGATACGGCCGCCCGCCGCCTCCCGCGGCAGCGGAAAGCATGGCGGCGGCGCCGTGGCCGGCGCTTCCATTACTTGGTGCCGTAGAGCCTGTCGCCGGCATCGCCCAGGCCGGGCACGATGTAGCCGTGCTCGTTGAGCTCCTCGTCGATGGCGGCGGTGACGATGGCCACGTCGGGGTGCGCTGCCTGCAGGGCACGCAGCCCCTGCCGCGACGCGATCAGGCACACATATTTGAGCGTGCTCACGCCGGCTTCCTTCAGGCGATTGAGCGCGGCAATGGCGGAGTTGCCGGTGGCCAGCATGGGGTCCACCACGATCACCAGCCGCTCGTGGATATCCTCCGGGATCTTGAAGTAGTACTCGATCGGCTCCAGCGTTTCGGGGTCGCGGTACAAGCCGATGTGCCCTACCCGCGCGGCCGGCAGCAACTCCAGCATGCCATCCAGGAAACCGTTGCCGGCGCGCAGTATCGATACCAGGCACAGCTTCTTGCCCGACAGCACCGGCGACTGCATGGGCGCGATCGGGGTCTTGATGGAGATCGTTTCCATCGCCAGGTCGCGGGTCGCTTCATAGGTCAGCAACTGGCTGATCTCGCGCACCAGCCGGCGGAAGTTATCCGTGGTGGTGTCTTCGCTGCGTACCAGCGTGACCTTGTGCTGCACGAGCGGATGGTCCACCACCAGCACGGACGGAGTGACGGGCGGTACGGCGGAGAGGTCGGTCATGATGCGCTCCTGGAGGGCGGTCGCGAAGAGGTCTTGCTGCGGCTCGGCGCGTGGCTGCGATATCGGTCAGAACACCGTGCCATCGCTATTGATGACGAACGGCGGCGGACCGCCGGGCCTGCGCTTGGCGGCAATGCGCCGTCCCGCGGCCCAGGTGCCGCCTTCCAGCACGCGGGCAAGCGGGAACGCCGCGGCCGACAGGCCAAGCGCCTCGCGCACCGACGCGGCCACAAGGTCCAGCCCCGTCACCGTAAGGGCACGCCACTCCACGATAACCGGCTCGTCGACGGTATGCGCCAAGGCTGCAAATCCGGGATCGCGCGGCACCATCAGTTCGAAATCGAACAGCAGGCCACCATTGCGGTATTCCGGCAAGCCCGTCAGCGCCTCCAGCCCGGTCACGGCCAGGCCGGCATCTTCGAGCGGCTCCAGCAGCGAGTACGTCAGCCACTGCGTCAGCTTGTGGAAAGGCACCAGCCCGTCGGTGCAGGCCGGATGTGGCCAGCAGTCCCCCAACGATATGCCACCGAGGCTGACGCGCCCCGGCCACACGGGCCCGAGCGCTACCAGCAGCGTGGTCAGCACGAAGCCGGCCTCGATCTGGCCGTCGACGGCATGTGCCTTGAGGTAGTCATACAGGTTGCCCAGACGCGCAGGCGTGCCGAACACGGCCGGCGTGGCCTGCGCCACTTCGCCCAACCGGCGCAGCAGGCCGGCACGGCCGTCCAGGCCAACCAGCCGATTGTGCTGTGCCACCTGGAAGGCGGTCGCGATGGAAGGCGCGTCGATCCGCATCAGCCGCTCGGCATCGGAGCGCAGCGGCTGGCCCGGCTGGGCGGAAAAACCACCGCGCGCGAACAAGTCGAAGCTGGCTACGCCAAGCCCCTCGGAACGGGTCAGCAGCAGGTCGCTGGCCGGATCGCGGTAGCGCCAGTCGGGGCCTGCGCCGGCGTCCAGCAATACGCTGGGAATCACCAGATCGATGCCGATGCGGGCGCGCTCCTCGCGGTCAGCCTCGCCGGAAAGCCCGCCGCGTTCGCACAGGATCTGCCAGCGGTCCAGCCTCTCGCCGGGACCGCCGCTTTCAAAGTGGCGCCAGCGGCTGTGGTACGGCACGTTCAGGTCCGGATAACGTTCCCGGATGGTGGTCGCCACATAATCGGCCACCGCCGGAATCCGTTCCGGGTGCCACGTGAACAGCTCTGACGCGCCTGCCGCCACATGGTCCGTCACGGCGGCGCATCGGGTGCGTACCGCCAGGCCGGTCAGCAGCGCCGCGGCCGGATGGCCCGCCGGCACGGGACTGGCCCATCCGCCGCGGCCATCCGCGTCATTCGTGAACGCACTGGGGGAGCCCTGCGGGCCGCCCGCTTCGGGTATCTCGTTCATTCGTCCAGTCCTCTACCCTTGGCCAGCGCGAGTTCCTCGGCACCGGGCGGGGTATAGCTCGTGAAATAGCCAGCCGCCACCTTGGCGTCGATTTCCACTCGGGCATCGGCCGGGATCAGTGCATCGGGAATCGCTACCTGTTCGACCACCTCGATACCCTGAGCGGTCAGCGCCCCGTGCTTCATATTACTCATCGAAGCCCAGCGATCGATACGCTTGATGCCAAGCCAGTGAAATACATCGGGCATGAGTTCCTGGAAGCGCATGTCCTGCACGCCGGCCACGCACTCCGTACGCGCGAAATACGTCTCGGCCCGGTCGCCGCCGACCTGGCGCTTGCGGGCGTTGTAGACCAGGAACTTCGTCACTTCGCCCAGTGCCCGGCCCTCCTTGCGGTTGTAGACCACCAGGCCCACCCCGCCCTGCTGCGCCATCTCGATGCAAACCTCGATGCCATGCGCCAGGTAGGGCCGGYAGGTACAGATATCGGAGCCGAACACGTCCGAGCCGTTGCACTCGTCGTGCACGCGGCAGGCCACCTTGGTCTCGGGCTTGCCCAGCTTGGCCACATCGCCGAAAAAGTACAGGGTCATGCCACCGATCGGCGGCAGGAACACCTTCAGGTCGGGCCGCGTCACCAGTTCGGGGAACATGCCGCCGGTCTGCTCGAACAGGCTGCGGCGCAGCATGCTCTCCTTGATCTCGAAGCGGCGCGCGAGCGCCGGCAGGTACCAGACCGGGTCGATCGCTGCCTTGGTGACACGTACGTCGCCATTGGCGTGCAGGATCTGGCCGTCAGGCGTGAGGCGGCYGGCTGCAATGGCTCCCGTCAGTTCCGGCATATTGATGTGTGCCCGCGTAATGGCGATCGTCGGCCGGATATCGATACCCGCCGCGATGCGGTCTGCAAAGGCAGTCGAGACCAGATGGCCCCAAGGATCCAGGGAGACGATCTTGTCCGGGTCGCTCCATTGCGGATGGGGCCCGACGATTTCCGCCGGAGAGGTATCGGTGAGATCGGCGCGATGATCCCGCTGCAACTTGCCGGAGGCCACCGCCAGCGCCCGATACACCGCATAGGCGCCGGAGTGGGTGCCAATGACATTGCGTTGGGCCGGATTGGTCACGCTGGCGATCACGGGTCCGCGCTCCGCCGCCGTGGCGGCCCCCCAGTGGATGGGTTCGGCCGGCTTGTCGCGGCGCGCGTGCGAAGTCAGGACAATATGGTCGGACATGGCAGCCTCGGAACAGGAATCCTGACCAAACGGTCAGGTTTGCAATTCCATAGTAGGCAACCTTCGTGCCATATCCCAATGCTAGTTTCTACCCTGTGTTGCATGCCGCACGATGGCGTGCCGCACCATCCGCGTGCGCGCGCCGCCCCGCTGGCCAGTTCATGGTGCACAGGCACCATGCAAAAGAAAAGCGGCACCCAGCCGCTGGGGCGGGGTGCCGCTAGGCTGTGATCGCGAGGGGTCAGGTCGACCGATGCTGCCCGCCCTGCTGCCGCTGGGCCGGTTCCGCGCGCGCCGGCCACAAGGCCATGCGCAATGCGCGTAGCGGGTCGGTACTCTCCACGTAACGGTGGAACACGGTGCCGGCAACGTTGCTCAACAGCCATGCCAGTATCATGCCCAGCGCATTGAGCAGCGGCCGATTCGGTGCAACGTGGAATACCACCGCGTTCACGACCAGGCACACCGGGAAATGCACCAGGAAGACCGAGTAGGAAATGCGCCCGAAAAATGCCAGGCTCGGGGCCTGCGGCCAGCGATCCAGCCACCCTCCGCGCCGCGCAACGGCCAGCAGCAGGGCGATGGATAGCGCCACGGCAATGCGCAGGCGGAAGTCCACGATCAGTGCCGCCAGCACCACTGCGCCCAGCACCAGCAACGCAACCGGCGAACGCTCCGGTGCGGAGGCCCAGAACGCCAGCGTGCCCATGCCATAGGCGCCGAAGAAGTAAATCGCCCAGATATCCCAGGCCGCATCCCGGTTAAACCAGAACAGCGAAGCCACGACCAGCCCCGCCACCACCAGCGGCCCGAGCGGGCTGCCGCCGACATCGAACCATTGCGCGCAGCGGCGCGCCGCCCACAGCGCAACAATCAGCAAGACGAACAGTTGCAGATCGATGGCCACGTACCAGACGCCGGCCGACAACGCGTCGAAGTCGAGCACGTTGTGCAACAGCAGCACATGCGCCAGGAACTGATGCAGGCCGGGGGCCGACGGAATGGAATCGTGATGCATCCAGGTGCGCGCAATGGCGGCACCGGCAATCGCAATCAGGATGGCCACGCTATAGGGCACCACCAGCTTCTGGTAGCGGCGCCAGATCGCCTGCAAGGGATGCGGCACCACCAGATGCCCGCCCGGCGCCAGGCTACGCGCCGCCAGGAAGCCGCTGATGACGAGAAAAGCCTGAACGGCGATACGCGCGTACTGCGAAAACCAGTCAAGGAGGTCGGGAGCCAGCACGTGCGCCGCATCGGACATGGGGCCGTAGAAGGCAAGATGGTGCAGCACGATCAGTTGGGAACTGATCGCCTTGAGAGCGTCAATGCACGCCATGCGCGAAGGACGGGGGCTCATTTGTTATAAGAATGCTACAAAGTACACAAGGGCCGGATTTTACTCCCAAGAAACACGATCGGTACCGAAACGGGCCAGGATGGAGCGTGACGATTTGTTTCAATGAGGCACAATCACCACATCTTTTCAACAAATAGATATCTTAACGTCACATTAATATGGTTTCGGCTTAGAAACCGTGGCCGATGCCTGCCGTCGCTCGCTCCTGCCAGCCTGTCCCGGCCAGGGCGTTCGGTGGACACGCCGCCTTGGCGGAATTTACGCTGCAACGCGGAAGCGGCTTCGGCCTGATTCAATTCGCGCTGCGCCGGCTAGCGGCGCGCCACCCGGCACGACAGCCAGAAAAGCACCGCCGCCGCCGCTAGCGAAACCCAGTAATCCGTCGGCGCGCCGGCCCACCAGTGAATATGCCAGGGCACGAAATCCGGTGAGAAGCGCGCCAGCCCGAACGCCGGGTTCAGCACGAACCACAGGAAGTCCTCGGCGATCCAGAACAGCATGATGCAGGCGATCACGCGCGCTTCGGCTCGCCAGTTCCAGCGTCCACCGTAGACCAGCGGGAAATGGAAGAACAGTGCCACGCAAGGGAACACCCACGCGTGATAACCGGTCATCGGGCGGCCGCCCCAGAAGATCTCCAGCAGCCAGTGATGTTCGACGCGCCAGGTGGGCAGGTTTGCCGCCCAGCCCGCGGCGCCTTCGATCTGGATCTCCACATTGGCGAAGAAATACGCCAATAGCAGCGTCCAGGCAACGGTAAGCATCAGCACCAGTGGATGCCGCGACGGACAGGACTGCGCGCGCTGGTGCGAAGCCGAGAGATTTAGGGCGCGCATCTCAGCGTCCCGCCTGCGCCACACCCGCAGCCTGCCCGGTCAGTTGGCCGCACCGTTCCAGGTGCCCCAGCACGGTTCCCAGCACGCGGCGCGCCGCCGCCGGTTGCCCCAGCGCGCGGGCGCGCACGCGCATCTGATCGAGCCGCGCCGGCTCCGCCAGCAATAGCCGGACACGATATTCGAGCGACACGAGATCGACTGCCTTGAGCGCAGCGCCCTGCTCCAGCAGGTAATCGGCGTTGCGCTCCTCCTGGCCGGGGATGGGCGCATTGACCACCATCGGCACACCCATCGTCAGGCATTCGGATGTGGTCAGGCCACCGGGCTTGGTGATGACCAGGTCGGAGCACGCCATCAGGCGCTCCACTTCGTTGGTGAAGCCAAAGGGGAAGAGCCGGGAGGTATGCGCGCAAGCCAGTGTCTTGAGCCGCGCCAGCGCCGTCTCATTGCGCCCGGCGAGCACGATCAGCTGGAAATCGTGATCGAGCCGTATCAGTGCATCGGCCACTTCGTCAAGGCCTCCCAGCCCTGCCCCGCCCCCCATCAGCATGATCGTGCGCCGGGCCGCATCGAGCCCGAAGTGCCGCGCGCAAGCCTGGCGATCCTGCGGGTGGGAAAAAGCCGGCACCACCGGGATGCCGGTGGTATGGATGCGGCCGGCCTCGATGCGATTGGCCCGCATGCGAAAGGCGATTTCCTCGCTGGCGGCGAAATAGCCCGTCATATTGGGAATCACCCACATGCCGTGCAGATCGAAATCGGTCACCTGCACCCACACCGGCACCGCCAGCCGCAGCCGGCGTACCTCATGCATCAGGATCTCCGCGGGCAGGAAATGCGTGCAGACGATGGCATCCGGCGCAAATTCATCGATCGCGCGGCGAAGCGCGCGCGTGCTCAGTCGCTCGGCGGCGCGCCGCAGCTTCTGCATCGGCGCGGCCGGGTCGGCCTCGGAGGTTCTCTGGTACAGCATGCCCCACAAGGCCGGATAGCTATTGACCAGCTTGATGTAGAAATCGGTGTAGAGCTTGCGGAAGGTCGCCGGGACGTACTCCATGACATCGAGGTGCAACGTCTGCACGCCCGGAAATTYGGCTTCGGCGGTGAGGCGAAGCGCTTCGGCGGCGCGCATGTGGCCGGCGCCGGCGGAAACGCTGAGGAACAGGATCTTCTGCTGCGACATGGCGATTGGGGTTTCCAGGAAATATCCGGGCTGGCCGGGAATGCCAGGCTTGCGCCCGCAGTGGGATCACTTCATGACAAAGGACTTGATCAGGGTCAGTTCGCCGGCCTTGCGCATTGGCACGAGGAACACCTGCTGCTTTTCGTTGGGGGTGTTCTCATCGGTGATCAACGCGACTTGCGCCACGRTGATGGCCTCCGGGCCGGCGCCGCTGCCGTAGTAGTTGACGTAGACCAGATAGGTGCCGGGCGGCGGCGCGGCGATGGAATAGATCTCGGGCCCGTAACCTGTGGTGACATCGACGTCGAGCGCGCCGCCATTGGTGGCCACGCGATTTGCATAGAACGTGTGCTGGCCATCAGGCGCCACCACGTGCAGGTCCAGGTCGGTCTGATCGCTATCCCAGGACAGCACCACGCGCAGACGCGGGCGTGTCTTGCCCTGGTAGCCGTCGTAGAACTGCACGCGCTTGCTGGCGCCCTGCGCGCTGCGGATTTCCACGCTGTTGCTGCCACCGGAGAAGGCATACGGCCGCGAAAAGCGGCCATCTTCCTCGACCCGTTGCGGCATGGCCACGCCGTTGACCACCAGGGTAGCAACCGGCGCGCCGGTGCGGCGCTCGCGCCCGCCCGGCGACGGGCTCGTGGCCTCGCCCTCAGGCTTCGGCGCTGAACGGATACGCCCGGCGATCATCGCGCTGGCGGCCTGTCCCGCCCGCGTGGAAACCGCCACCGCGGGGTAGTGGACTTCCTGCGTATAGGCCGAGGCCGCGGTGTCTCCGGCGGAGTTGCGCCAGCCGTTGCGCGGCGTGGTGAACTCGATGGCATCGTCCGCGCGCGCGGCCCCCGCCAGCAGCAGCGCCGGCAGGGTCAGGCTGAAAATGGCTAACTTCGGCAAACGCTGCATATCCATGCTTCCTTACTGACGTTCTTTGCGGCTGTTTTTCCGCATTTACTGACCGCGTGCCCGCTACTGCTCAGAACCGCACCGATTTCATCAGCGCCAGCTCGCCCAGCTTGCGCAGCGGCACCACGAGCGTCTCACGCTTTTCGTTGAGCGTGTTCTCGTTGTAGATCAGCGTGAGCTTGGCGGTGATCAGGTCGCGCTCGTTCGCGCCTTTCTCGAAGTTGTAGCCGGCGGCGTTGAAATTGCCCCAGTAGTTCACATAGAACAACCACACGCCAGGACGCGGCGCCGCGCTCGAAAATATCTCCGGTCCCGCGCCGTCCACACTGTCCACGTCCAGCCCGCCCCCCTCCGGCAACAGCGGGCTGGCAAAGAATGCATGGCCGCCATCCGGCGAAATCACATGCAGGTCGACCTCGGCCTTGGGATCGTCCCAGGTCAGCACGGCGCGCAGCTTGGCCTGGGTCTTGGTGGCATCGGCCTCGTAGAACTGCAAGCGCTGGCGCGAAGCGCCGTCGGCGGACACGATTTCCACGCTGTTGGAGCCGCGGCCGAAGGCCCAGGGCCGCGCGAAGCGCCCCTGCTCGTCGGTATATAGCGGCATGGCGGTCCCGTTGACGACCAGGGTGGGCGGCTTGCGGTCGGCCTTGCCGACTTTGCGCAGGCGCCCCTCGATCAGGGTGCGGTACTTTTGCGCGCCCCGGTCCACCGGCGGCTTGGGATAGGCGGCGGTGTAGCGTTCGAGTTCGCTGGACAGGCCACCGTGGCGCCAGCCGCCGACCGGACCTTCGAGATCGGCGACCGGCTCGGCCGCCACGGCCAGCGGTGCTGCGGCACAGGCCAGGGCCAGCGCGCCACAGCGCCAGTTGCGGATGCGTTTGCGGGTGGGTTTCATCATGGATTCTGCGTACGTACCAACTTGCGCGCCAGGGCTTCGACAAAGCCTTCGTCCTGCCCGCGAGGGTGGCGGGCGAACGCAAGGTGGAGATATTCGTGGGCCAGCGCAACACGATCGTCCTCACTGGCAAGCCGGTGGACATAGAGACGGTTACGGCGGGCATCGGCATAAGGGCGCCCTTCGCGGACTTCGCACACGGCAGGCAGCGGCGGGGTTTCGTAGCCCGGCTCCGCCGCGAGCCGGCGCTCCCACTGGGGCGCGCGCTGGGCCAACCATTGCCGCGCATTGGCCACCGCCAGGCAATCTCCGGCCACCGGGCTCTGGAACGAGGTCAGCGTGGCCTGTGGCCACCAGCGTGCCAGGATGGCGTCGAATGCCTGGCCCTGCCCGGCAGCGCGCCGGGCCTCCAGCCAGGCCATGCGCCCCGGGCCGCCCGCATCATGGTGGTAGCGCACCGCGACGCCGGACAGCACCAGCGCATCGGTCAGGTCGGCGGCGGCGCGCGCCGCCGCGGTGGGCGCGCGCGGCAGCACGCGCTGGGTGCGGCTGCTGTCGGCGATATGGAAGCAGCCTTGCTCGCGCGTGGCCTGCTGGATCAGGTAGCTGCGCGCGGCCACCGCCAGCGCGCGGGCGGCCTCGGGCTCGGTGGTGTCGCCCTCGCGCTCGACCACCCGCGCCACATAGTCGTTGAGCCCGAAGCGGCCCAGCACGCGCGGTGCGGCACCAGGCGTGCGCATCAGCGTCAGCTCGCCCCGGCTTTCGACGCGCAGGCTGTTGCCGTTGGTGAATTCGGCGCGGAAGGTGCCGTTGAGCGGGCCATCCGGCGGGGCCTGCCGCTTTGCCCCGGCGCCAACGGCTTGCAGATCGCGCAGCGGATAACGCTCGAACATGTCGACCAGCACGCAAGCGCCRTCATCGGGCACCGGCACGGATGCCAGCAGCGGCTGCAGGCGAGGCGCGGCACGGCGCAGCACGTTGGCGCTGGCGCCGGAGCCGCCCAGCCAGACCGGGCTGCCATCGGCCAGCCAGCCAGCGGCACCGCCGATGGACGCGCCCGGCCGCGCGGGATCGGGCATGGTCCAGGTCTTGGCGCGCAGCAGGCTGCCATAGGTGGCCAGCGTGCCTTCCCCGCGTCCCACGGTCAGCACGGAGACCAGGGTGGCGGCGGCGGCCTGCTGCGCGGCCGGCGGGACCGCATGCAGCCCGGCCAGCAGATCGGCCACGGTCACCTTGCGCTCGGGCTGCATCGCCTGCATGTCCTGCAGCCATGCCGGCGCACCGGCCTCCTTCCAGAAACGGCGCCAGTCAGTACCGGACAAACCCAGCCGGCGTGGTTCGAAATAGCGTCCGCAGGACTGGATCAGCGCGCGTTCGCGATCGATGCTCTGCCCGGGCGTGCAGCAGTAAGCCTCCTCCGGATCGCCGCCGCGGCAGATGTAATCGTCCGAAGGCTTGTCGCGGCCCACCAGGTAGCTGTAAACGAACAGCTTCCACACGCTGCCCAGCGGCGCCTGCAAGCTCGCGGACAGCGGCGCGGGCGCTGCTGCGGCGTTGCCGTCGAGATGGAACAACTGGGCCTCGGCGCCGGCGAGGCGCGCGAAACGCAGGGGCTCGCCCGCGCCGGGGCGGGCGGATGCCAGCGCTGCGGCCAGCGCTGTCCCGGCGCACGCCGCGCCCAGCGCGACGAGTGCCGCCACGCGCCACCCCCGGCGGCACGCCGCATAAGCAGCCCGGGCCATCGCCTTGCGCACCGCCCCGCTCATGCCGGCCTCACTCCACCGTCAGGGGGAAGCCGGCCGTCTTGCCGTCGCCTTGCAGGGCCTTGGCATCCGGCTGGTACATGCGGAAATAGCGCACCGGCGGCAGGTTGAACTTGCCCGGCAGCGAGAAGCGCACCAACTGGCGCAGCACCACCGGGCGCTCGAGCGAGACCACCGGCTGGTGATAGGACAGCATGCCCATCTCGTAGGTGACCGCGCGCTGGAACGGCTGCAGGCCCGTGGCCTTGTTGTCCGGATCCGGCAGCCCCTCGATGCGCAGGCCCCAGGTCGTGCCTTCGACCTCGCCGCCCGGCGGCAGCGGCGCCTCTACCAGGCCGTAGCGGAACGTGCCCTGGCGCGGGCTCAGCACGATCTCATCGACATAGAGCGTATTGCTGTCGAGTTTGTAGCCCGGCTTGACCGGCTTGGCCGAGAACGCCAGGCCAGCCGTACCCGCGGCGGCTGCCTCGGCTTGCTTGCCCTCTTTCGCGGCGCCATCGCTGGTGGGTACCAGGCGATAGAGCTTGCGTTCGATGCCGACAGGCAAGCGCGAGKCCTCCTGGGCACGGCTGCGGTAGGACAGCACCGCATTCGTATTGAACGATTGCGACGCCGCTTCCATGTTCTGCGGCACGGTGAGGGCCAGCGTCTCGGGCAGTTGCGGCCCGTTCCAGCGCCATTCCGGCAGGCCTAGCTGGCTACGCGCGGCCTTCCAGTTGCCCTGCGGCACGCGCAGCGCGGGATCGCCTTCGCCGGCCAGGCCACGGCCCAGGCCGCCGCCAAGGGCCTTGTTGAGCCAGACCAGCGTCACCGCCCGGTCGATGGTGGGCGAGGCGGCGCCCGCGCGCGCCAGCAGCGCCTGCACGTCGGAGGTGGCTGCGCCCTTGCCGGCCATCAGAAGCAGGCTCTGCACCAGCGGCGACGGGTCGTTAGCCAGTGCCTGGCGCGCGGCGTCCGCGGCGCCGGCGAGGCCTTCCGGCATCGGCTGGCCGATCTGCCTGTAAAGCTGCGCCGCCAGCACCGCCGCCACACGGCGGCCTTGCAGCGAATCCGGCGCGGCGAACACCAGGCTTTCGCCCGCCGCGGCACCGGGCACATCGGCACCGGGACGCGCCAGCTCACCGGCCAAACCGCCGAGCTGCGTGGCGACCGGCAGGCCCATCTCGTTGATGAACCAGAGGGCTAGCGTGCGATGCAGCAGCGGCTCCTTCATGGCCTGCTTGTAGGCTTCCAGCGTGCGCTTCCAGTGATCGGGCGGCAGGCTGATGCCCACGGCACGCGTTGCCAGCCAGTCGGCGTAGTAGGCATAGGCCGTCAGCAGCCCGCTATTGCCCACCGTATCGCCCCACCAGCCAAACTGGCCATTGACGCCGGCCAGCAGCGCCAGGCGCTGGCGCTGGGTGCGCAGCAGCGCGTCGATGCCCTGCGTGCCGCCGCCGGTGTCGGCACCAGTGGCCGCAAGGCTGCGCTGCGCCAAAGCCAGCGGGATCAGCCGGCTGGCCGTCTGCTCGGTGCAGCCGTAGGGATAGGCCAGCAGATCGTCGGCCACGCGGGCGAACTGGCTGGCGGCGCCATCCACGAAGCGCAGGCGCACATCCTGCGCATCCGCCGGCAGCTTGAACGCGGCGTTGGCGCCGGCCAGCGGCAACGTCAGCTCTCGCTGCGAGAGCCAGCCAGTGGGCTCGACCGTGAGCGTCGTCTGCAAGCGATCCACCGTCTTGCCCTGCACCTTGATCTCGGCATTGACCACGCCGCTCTGCAAGGCGCTTTGCGAGACCGGCAGGCGCACGTAGTTGGCGCCACGCTTGAGCGCCACGCTCTGGTTGACGTTCAGGCCGGCGCCGATCACCACGAGATCCGCCGCCACTTCCTGCTCGCCCTGGTTGAAGGCCACCATGTCGATGCGCGGGGCGTCCTCGGCACGGTAGCGCTGCGGCCCGGTCCACTTCAGATACAGGCCCTTGTCGGAACGGATGCTGGCGGTGCGCTGCCCGACCATGCCATCGCCCGACATGGCACGCACCGTGACGCGCCAGCGGGTCAGCGAATCGGGCATGGTGAAGCTCATGCGCGTCCGCCCGTCGGCGCCGGTACGCAGGTTGGCCTCCCACGCAGCAGTGTCCTTCTCATCGCGGCGCGGGCGTTCCAGCACCTTCACGCCGCGCTCGTTGTAGCGGCCCCGCTCCGGCCCGCCAGCACCCGGCTGGGCCGAGACGGCAAGGTCGTAGCCGATGAAATTCAGGCTGGACGTGGTGCGCACGCTGTTGCGGCGTGGATGGTAGAAAAAGTCGACAATGCTCGGCGCGATCTCCGGCTGCAGCACATAGACCATCTCGTCGACCACGCTGACGGTGAGATTGGCCGGCACGGGCTTGCCGTTAAAGGCGCTCGTCAGGTCCAGCGTGACTGTGTCGCCAGGGGCATAGACAGGCTTTTCGCTCCTGACCGTCAGTTCGATGGTCGGCTGCACCACGGCAATGCCGGCGTTCTGGAACACATAATCGCCGTCCTTCACGTACAGCACCGAGAACGTCATGTTGGGGCTGAAATCGTTGCCCACCTTGATGCGTGCGCGCCACTGCCTGTCGGTGACCTTCTCCAGCGAGAGCCAGTCGCCGCCCATGGAAAGCAGGCCGCGCCGCTCCACCCGGTCGCGCTCCAGCGTCAGCAAGGCGTCATCCACGGCGAGCGGGAACGTCACCAGCGCCTCGGCGGTGTCGCCGATGCGGTAGCGGTCGCGATCGAACACGATCTCGATATTGCCCGGCACGGTCTGCAGGCCCTCGCCCGCCACCCAGTGGCTGGCGGCGGCCAGCAGATTGCCGGCGCCATCCTTGACGGAGAGCGTGTACGACCCCGGCTGCTCGAACTTGACCGGGAACGCCAGTGCACCGTTTGCGGCGGCGCCGAGCGCGCCTTCGCTGCGGGTGCGCGACTCGAGCCGCACCAGCTCCCATTTGGCGGGGGCCTGCGCCGGTGCCTGACCGGTAGCCGCGAGCGCCTGCAACTGGAAGGTCACGCTCTGGCCGGGGTTGGTGAAATTGGCGGGCGCGGTCAGCTTGTACGGCGTGGCGCCGCGCGCGATCAGCAGTTCGCGCGTGACCTTGACCCGATAGGCCGCACCGTCGTTGGCAAACACCGTGACCACATAACGGCTCGGATCCTTGGCCGCGGGCAGGGTCAGCGCGGCATTGCCGCTGCCGTCGGTGGTCAGTTCCTGTTGCTCCAGCTTGACCGGGAACAGGCCGGCATACTGCAGCTCGCCCTCCACCATCGTCACCTGCTGCGCGCGCAGGCTGACAGACAGCCTGGCATCCTTGACGGGCTTGCCGTCCGGATAGCGCAACTGGATCTTGCCCTTGACCGCCTCGCCAGTTGCGTAGTCGGCCTTGTCCAGTGCGAGATTGACGTCGAAATGCGGCTTGATGTATTCCGCCACGCGGAAAGCGCCGCCGTAGGTATTGCCGCCGTAGTCGAAGCGCAGCGTATAGCCGCCGGCTAGTGCATTGGCCGGCAGCGTGAAGCGCGCATCGGCGCCATTGTCGGCCGCCAGCGCGGTACCGACCGAAGCCAGTGGCGCGCCATTGGGGTCCAGGACCTCCAGCTTGATATCACCCGCCGCGGCCGGCCCCGATTCGGTGGCGTTGCGGAAATTGCGGCCGATGAACTTGACCCGGACCTCGTCGCCGGGGCGGTATAGCGGCCGGTCGGTGAAGGCGTACAGCTTGGTGTTGAAGATCTCGCTGTCGTAGTAGAAGTTTTCCGAGATAAAGGCACCGCCGGCCGGGTCCACGCCCAGCAGGTAGCTGCGTTCCGGGCTGGTATGGGCCAGTTCCGCCGCACCGTCGGCGCCGGTGGTCGCGCTCTGCAGCACGCCCAGGCCATCGGTCCAGGACAGGCTGGCGCCGGCAACGGGACGCCCGCTCTTGCGGTGCGCGGCCCAGACCAGCATGCCGTTGCCCGTGCTCTTGGTAATGGCCACGGTGTCGGAGACGAACAGCAGCGTATGGRCACGGTAAGTGCCGATAATGGCTTCGACGATATACAGGCCCGGTTTGAGTTTGCCCAGCGGCACCATGACATTGCCGACGTCGCGCGGCAGGAATTCGCTGCTGCTGCCTTCGAGCTTGACGTCCTTCGGCGGCTGGATCTCCCTGGCATCCCAGATCGGGTAGCGGAAACGCTCGACCACGTCATAGCCCTTGAGCGGCTCATACTGCGGATTGTTCTCGAAGCGGGTGGGCTGGGAGATCTGGTCGCCCATGCTGAACTGCGGGGATTCCTCCACCGCCTTGCTGCGGGTGGCGAACGACAGCACGCGCTGCCATGCGCGGCGCGCCTGCTTGTACCAGCTATCCCAGAGGTAGGACAGGGTATTGGCCAGCCCTTCTCCACGGTAATTCGCCTTGACGTCGATGCGGTGGAGGTTCTTTTGCGCCTTCAGGAAGGCAATCGGGTCCGCGACCCGGTACACCAGGACATCGGCGCCACCGTAGCGTTGCAGCTCACTCTTGTATTCGCGCCCCGGCGCTTCCAGCCGTACCTGCGCGGTCTGGTCACTGCCGAAACTGGCGTCCGACAGCAGGAAGAACGGCTGCCCCTGGAAGGCACTGTAGCCGCTGGACGGCACCGTATCGAGCGTGACGCCGGGCTGCCCGGCGGCGGCGGCCGCGTGGGCGCAGGCCAGCAGGGCAAGCGCCAGCAGCATGCGGGCAATCACGGAATTCAGGAACGCGCTCGCGCGCATCATGACGACAGGCATCGTCTTTACCTCGACAAAAAGGCGAAACGGAATACGCCGATGAAATTGGGATTGCCGTCCTGCGGCTGCCAGCGCGAATCGTTCCATTGCATCAGACGGGAAAGGGTGACGGCACGCAGGCCGTTATCGGTACTGGTCACGGTGCCGGTGTGGTAGGCCAGGTACTGGCCCATCCAGATCATCAGGTGCTGTTCGTCGCCCTGGTCGTAGAAAAGCAGGTCGCCGGGCTGGGCCAGGTTGACGTTCCGGGCAACGAAGCGGCTATTGCCCTGCACCAGCGCAAGGGCCGAGGCATAAGCCCCTGTACTGCCGTCGGCGCGGGTCCAGCGCTGGCCAAGCGTTCGCTGGCCCGGGCTCAGGCTCAGCTCAGGCGGCAGCTGGCGTGCCGAAGCACCGCCTTGCATGCCGTTGGCACGCAGCCAGCGTGCGTCATGCACCTTGAGCGCCTCGCCCACGGCAAAGCGCACCAGACCCGCGCAATCGCGCTGGTACCAGCGCGGGGTCGGGCCCTGGCGCAATTGCTCGCCGACGATGCGTACGAACCATGCGCGAAACGCCGCCGACTGCGTGACATCGAGCGAGTCCGCCCCGGGCGTGCCGGCATCCAGACCCGACAAGGCCCAGGCGCGGCCGCTGCCAGCCAGCGGCAAGCCAGCCACCAGCGCCGCCAGCATTGCGCGGCGGCCTCGGCTTACAGCCATCACTGCGCGGCCTCTTGCGCCGACGGGGTCGCCAACGGTGCCGCAGCCAGCACGCCGCGCGGCGGCAAGCCTGCCTGTTGCCAGTTCACCTGCACCCACCCACGTCCGGACGGCAGGCTGTCGGCCAGCACCAATGACACCGCCGGGTAGGTCGCCAGCGCCTTCAGCTTGGGGAACAGGTGCGCGCGCGCCGCGTTCAGGAACAAGGCCTCCTGGTCCGCGGGCAATGCCTTCGTGGCCTCGCGCCGCACCAGGGGCGCCAGCGCCGAAGGGGTGAAGCTCAGCACGGTGCGAGCCTGCTGGCCACGCTGCATGGTGTCGGCCGCCGCCGGAAAGCGCTTGCCCTGCACCGCCAGCGYATCGTCGACCAGCGCGCCATCAGGCGAGAACAGCACGATATTGCCAGCCAGCGCCAGCGTCACGGGGAAATAGGCGCCCGCCGACAACTGGGCCGCGAACGGCGCACCCTTGGCCTCGCGCGTGCCGTAGGGCGAGCTGACCGCGCGCGACCAGAGCACGGCCCCGCCAGCGCCCTCGCGGTTCTGCACCGGCAGCCGCGCGTACGCGCCCTTCTCGCCACCGGCATTGGGCTCGTAGGCGCCGATCACCTGCCCGAACAGACTCGCCAGTACCGGGCGCAACGTGGCGGCGGCGTCAGCCGACTTGATCCGCGCGACGAACAGAGGCGCCACCAGCGCCGACTTGCTGTACCAGCACACCGCGGCCGGGCCGTCGAAGGCCTGCCCCACCTGCGTTGCCAGTTCCTCCTTGCCGTCACTGACCTTTTGCAACATCTTGCCGGCGGCCTGCCAGTCGACCGGCAGCGTGGCGCAAGCGGCGGGGTCGGCCGGCAAGGCCTTCCAGAGTTCGGCCGTGTTCCACTGGCCGGGCAGGCGCGCGCCATCTACCAGCACCGCGCTGCGCCAGACGACATCGTCGGCTCCAGCCTTGGGGTCGGCGCCGGCAAGATCGAAGCGCAGCGCTTCGATGCCTGGAAAGAAGGCCTGGTAGCCAAACGAGAGGTAGTTCGCCCCCACCACCACACGGTGGCCCTTGGACGGACCCTTGGCGGCATCCAGTGCGAACGATTGCAGCGGGGCCTCGCGGGCGCCGGCGTCGTCGGACAGCCAGGCGGCCACTGCCTTGGCGCGGGCCGCAATCGGTTTGCTCTCGGCGTCGAGCAACATGCCTGCTTCGGACAGGATCACCAGCCGGTCGCCCTTGCCCGCCAGCAGCAGGCTGCGCGCCGGCCCGACCCGCAGCGCGTACAGCGGCGTGCCGTCGATTTCGCCGGCGCGGCTCAGTTGCGTGTCGGCCGGGGCGATGGTGCCCAGAGTCTGCAGCACCTTGGCCAGCCCGTTGCGCTCCATCGACAGCGCCCAATAGCGCAAGGTGCCATCGGCGCCGCGCCACGCCATGAGCCGGCCCGGTTCGTCGAACACGCGCTTGAGCAATGCGTCGCTCCAGTCCAGCTCGTGTTCGAAGGCTATGCGGCGCAAGGCGCCGGCAGCGGACAGACGGCCTTCATTGTCTTCGTAGTAATTGACGAAATCTTCGGTGAGCACGTCCCGCAACAGCGGCACGCGCAGCATGTCGCGCGGCAGGCTGGACAGGCTTTCGCTGTCGGCCAGCGCGTCCGGGCGGTTGAAATCAAGCTCAAGCTGGCGCGGCTGCCCCTTCCAGGCGCGGCCGAACGGGTGCCAGACCAGTTGCACCGCGACACCCGCGGCTACTGCCAGCGCAACAGCACCCAGCGCGATCTTCTTGCGCGAAATAGTCATGATTCCCTTCGCTATCGTGATCACTGCACGTCACAGACGCAGCGAACCCGGTAGCGTACCGCGCACATCCAGTCCGCCGCAACCCGACGAACGTGAAATTTTGTGAAACCGCGCCGGGCGCTGCGCGCGCCGGGAAACCGCTCATCCGCGGCATCGCATTGCCTCTGGCTAATCCCCGGCGGATATTTGCTAATGACGAAGATGTACTTTGCCTAGCAAGGCCTCGGGCGTAGCCTTGCGGTTTTTGAAATATTCGACATATGTTTCCGTTTTCCACTTTGACCAGCGCCGGCGCATCGCGCGCCTCGCACCTGCTGGTCAAGCTAGTCTTCGCCGCGGCGGCCGCGCTGTCGTTCTCCGCCCCTCAGGCAGCCCAGGCGCAAAGCCCGGTACTGGACAAGATTCGCAATACCGGCACGATCGTGCTTGGCTACCGGGAATCGGCCCTGCCGTTCTCCTTCGCCGACGACAAGGGCGAGCCTGCGGGCTACGCGGTGGACTTGTGCCTGCGCGCCGCCGAAGCCGCGCGCGTGAAGCTTGGGCTGAAGACGATCAAGGTGCGATGGATGCCGCTCACGCCGCAGAACCGCATCCCGGCCGTGGTCAACGGGCTGGTGGATCTGGATTGCGCGCCCAATACAAATTCGCTGGAGCGCCAGAAGCAGGTAGCTTTCAGCGTCTCCCATTACATCTCCACGGTACGCATGCTGGTGCGCGCGGACTCCGGCATCCAGTCATTCGATGACCTGCGCGGCAAGAACGTGGTAACGAGCGCCGGCTCCACCGGCGACCGCCACGTGCGCCGCCTGAAGAGCCAGTATGGTTACCACGACATCTACGCCAAGGATCATGGCGAGTCCTTCCTGCTGCTGGAATCCGGCCGCGCCCAGGCGTTTGTGATGGACGACGTGTTGCTGTCGGGGCTGCGCGCCCGCGCCAAGGACCCGTCGCAGTTCGTAATCGTGGGTCCCGCCCTGTCGGTCGAGCAGAATGCGTTGATGATGTCCAGGGCGGACCCGGAATGGAAGCAACTCGTCGACCAGACCCTCGCGTCGGTATTCGCGGGCCCGCAGGTCGTCGCCTTGCAGAAGCAATGGTTCCAGCAGCCGATCGGCGCGCGCAATATCAATCTTGCACTGGCGCCGAGCACGCAGGTGCGGGATGCATGGAAACACCCTTCGGACGTCGCCACGGAATAAATCCTGACGACGCATCGGAAGCCTCCGCGGCCGCCAGGCTCCCGGGGGCTTTTTTTTCGCAAGCGTCAGCGTGCGCCGGGCGCCCAACGGAGCCGAACTCGCAGCACTGCGCGCCGACAGCCGCCAAAGTGCTCAACAATTCATATTCAGCATTAACCGTCAAGCAAGTCTTGCCGACAAAGGCAATAGCGGCTTTCCATAAGTCAGCACAAAGCTGTGCATTTCACAATACAGCACGTGTTGACAGCCGGGCGAAATGTTGGCGACACTGGGACCAGGCGGACAAACCCGGCATGGTGCCTGGCCCTTGGCAAGGCCACCTTCCCCCGTCAGTTTCCGCGTATTCGAACCGCCGGAAGGCGGCATTTTCCAGGAGAAAACATGAATAAGTTCGTCGCGACAGCCATCGCGCTGTGCATTGGCGCCGTCTCCGTGGCTGCCCAGGCGCAATCCACCGGCAAGAAACAATTCGACCCGTATAGCCAGGGCGCCAAGTCGGGCGAGAAGTTCGACCCGTACAGCCAGGGTGCCAAGTCCGGTGACAAGTTCGACCCGTATTCCCAGGGCGCGAACAAGAGCACCCGCACGGACCTGACCGACGCCTCGGCGCCGGAGGCCAAGAAGCCGGCCAAGAAGACCAAGAGCAATAGCAAGAGCAAGAAGCCCGCTGCATCGGCCGCAGCCGCCAGCTGACCGGCAAGGCGCGCCGGAACCCGGCGCTCGCCAGCAAAAAGCCCGCCGATCCTGGCGGGCTTTTTGTCTTGCGCGTCCGTGCGCTATCGCGTGGGGGGAACGTCAGGTGCTGTCGTGTCCAACTCCATCGCCGTGACGTCGATACGCTGTACCTTATCCTGCTGGCGGATCTCCGTACGCAGCACGAATGCCTCGGCAGGGCAATACCAGTCCGTTACGTGCATGACGGTGGGCTCGACCTGCACCACCTCCTCTCCCACCATCAGCGGCCCCAGCGAGGTCCGCTTTTCGTAGGTGATGGGCATGCACTCCTTGCGCCCCAGCACGGTATCGATCATCTGGCGCTTGCCCACATGGCGGGAGCTGACACTGATCGAGGCGTACAGCGCGCGCATGCTTCCCACGACCTCATCCGCGCCCAGCGGAAATATCTGCAGCGATACGCTGGACTCGAACGCCTCGCCCTCGATGGTGCTGCCCTCGTGGATATCCATGCCCGCATAGCTGAACACACCCTGGCCCCTG
Organism: Cupriavidus sp. 05T313; assembly: GCF_056396665.1. NCBI lineage: Bacteria > Pseudomonadati > Pseudomonadota > Betaproteobacteria > Burkholderiales > Burkholderiaceae > Cupriavidus > Cupriavidus sp. 05T313. Next base: position 25,097 of record NZ_JBFTLX010000005.1, read on the forward strand.
AAGGCGGCCTCGCCATACATGCGCGCATAGCGCCCCTGCGCGTTGATGACGGCATGCTCGCTCTCAATGCTGCTCCTGGCGGTAGCGGAACGGCGGTCGATATTGACCATGTGGACCTGGTTCATGATGACCGGCGGCCCCATCAGCGCGGACAATGCCGACTTGGAACGCACCTCGAGTTGCGCCCGGCATCCTGTCGGGCTCTTGGTGGTGCGCCGCAATGTCATGGTGACCGACATGGGCATGGCGCCATCGCCCTCCATCTGCACCCGTGAACCGGAACGGAACCAGGGCGCATCGCAAAGCACGGCAAGGGGTCGCAACGGCGCACTATCGGCCGGGGCCGCGGCGGCCACTGAGGTGGTCTGCGCCTGCGCAGGATTACCCGCTGCCAGCCACACRACTCCGGCAACCGCCGCAGCCTTTGCCCTTTGCGCCTTTGTCCTCACATGATTCCTGTCTAGAATGATTTCACGCCCCCGTCCGTTCCGCCGAAGGATCGCTGGCTAGAAATTAGCGCTTTTTTGCACGCCTGTCTTGCCGATCTTCGACGGTCTTCATCACTGCTGGCCCGGTGCCGGCAGCTTGCAAGGGAGTTCCTATGCTTCAGTATTACGCCAAGCTTTGGTGGGTCGTGGCACTACGCGGCATTTTCGCCATTGTTTTCGGGTTTTGTGCCTTTTTCGCCCCCATTGCCACGCTGGCCGCGCTCGTGCTGCTGTTCGGCGCCTTTGCCGCCGCCGACGGCATCACCGCGCTGCTGATGGCAATCTCAGGCAGCCAGCGGGAAGCCAGTGATCGCGGCATCCTCGCACTTCAGGGCCTGCTTGGGCTTGGCGTGGGCCTGCTGACCTGGTTCAGCCCCGTTGTGACCGCGTTTTCCCTGCTGTTATATATCGCCGCCTGGACGCTCGCCACGGGCGTCTTGCAGATCGTCGCCGCCATACGCCTGCGTAAGGACATTCCTAATGAATGGTGGCTGGTGCTGGCCGGACTGGTCAGCATCGTGTTCGCCTTTTTGCTGCTTTGGCAACCGCTTGCCGGCGCGCTGGCGCTCCTATGGCTGATCGGTGCCTGGGCGGTGGTGTGCGGCATCCTGCTTATCGGCGTCTCGCTGCGTTTACGGGGCGCCAGAAACACGCCCAATACATCACTTTTAACCTGAGAGGCGCAACCTGCCTGGATCGGCCTGGGAGCGCTGGCCCAGCGAGCGGCGGCGGGTCCCGGCGGTCGTGCTAACATTGCGCGCCTTTGTCACATAGTAACTACGGTTAGTCATGCGGCAAGGGCATGGAAGGCCAAGCGCTTGGAAGGCATAAAAGCAAAGGCGGCCGGCAGGATCGATTGCCCTTACTTTGTGTCTACCGAAGCTACGGTTGCCGCGTTGTGATGTTTTCTCCGGGCTCCCCGTACCGTCTAGGGTGTGGCGCCAGCCGGAGTGATTTCCGGGACCTCAGGGCGGCAGCGGCATGCTAAGCGTGCTGGGGGCGGTCGCGCCATGGCGAACCGGTGCGCTTGCCTGCAATGGCCGCAGGCGGGGCAAACCAACGGGCCTGAAGCCGCAGGTTGTGGCGACTGGCCTACCCGGCGGCGGCAGGCGCCACGACCGTTACATTCCGTCAGGCCCGAGAATCGGCCGTTCCGGGCGCAAGCCCAACGGCCACCCGATCAGTTTCCAGGAGACGTATGCGTAGTTCCGTGACCTCGCGAGATACCTCGCGAAGCACCGCACAAGGTGTTTCGCAATCCGCCGGCCTGCCGATTGGCGCGATTGCACTGGTTTGCCTGTTTATTCTCCTGGTCTGGTTCGGCACGCTCGACGCACGCCACCTGCTGCGCTCCGATGAAGGGCGCTATGCCGAGATCGCCCGCGAGATGTTTGCCAGCGGTGACTGGGTCACGATTCGCTACAACGCGCTCAAATACTTCGAAAAGCCGCCCTTCCATATGTGGGTGACGGCCCTGTCCTACACCCTGTTCGGCGTAGGTGACTGGCAGGCCCGCCTCTGCGTGGCGCTGTCGGGCATGATCGGCCTGCTGGCTTCCGTGCTGGCGGCACATCGCTGGTATGGCGCGCGCGTCGCCCTGCTGACCGGCCTGGTCCTGGTGGCCGCGCCCATGTGGAGCGTGGCCGCGCACTTCAACTCGCTGGACATGACCCTGTCCGGCGCCATGGCCTGCGTGCTGGCCTTCATGCTGCTGGCCCAGCATCCCTCCGCCACGCCGGCCGCGCGCCGCTACTGGATGTGGGCTTGCTGGGTGGCCATGGGCGTGGCGATCCTGACCAAGGGCCTGGTGGGCATCGCCCTGCCGGGGCTGGTACTGGTGATCTACACCCTGGTTTCGCGCGATTTTGGCCTGTGGCGCCGCCTGCACCTGATCACCGGCATCGCGCTGATGCTGATCGTCACGGTGCCCTGGTTCTGGCTGGTGTCGGAGCGCAATCCGGAGTTCCTCAATTTCTTCTTTATCCATGAGCACTGGCAGCGCTATACCTCGACGGTGCACTCCCGCAAGGGCCCGCTATGGTATTTCGTGCCGCTGCTGGTGGCCGGCTTCATCCCCTGGCTGGGCCTGATGCCGCGCATGTGGCAGGCGATGCGCGGCGGCGCCGCCGCGGCCCGCACGGCCACCGTCAAACCATTCCAGCCGGCGTTGCTGGCAGGGATCTGGGCCATTGCCATCTTTGTCTTCTTCAGCCTGTCCAGCTCCAAGCTGCCCGGYTACATCGTGCCGATCTTCCCGGCTCTGGCTATCCTGGCGGCGGTCGCGCTCAAGGAGATTGACGAGAAGGCCTGGAAGCGCCAGCTCAATGGCATGCTGGTAGTGGCTGCGCTCGGCTTGCTGGCCAGCCCCGTGGTGGCCACCCTGAACTCCGACAATACGCCCAATGAACTGTACCGCCTGTTCGCGGTGTGGGTTGGCGCGGCCTTCGTGCTGATGCTCGGCGGCATCTTCCTGGCGCGCAAGCTGCTGGCCAGCAAAGGCCTGATGGTCAGCATCACGTTCTATGCGCTGGGCATGTTCAGCAGCTTTACCGTAGCGCTGCTCGGCCATGAAGTGATGGGGCGGCCGACTTCGGGCGTGGACATGGTCCCGGCCATCAAGGCGGTCCTTACCGATGACATGCCGATCTACGGCGTGCGCATGCTGGACCACACCTTGCCTTATTACCTGCGCCGCACCACCATCATGGTGGAATGGCCCGACGAACTCGAGTTCGGCACCAAGCAGGAGCCCGGGAAATGGCTGCCCACGCTGGAAGCCTTTATTGCAAAATGGCAGGATGGCCAGCACGCCGTAGGTATCATGTCGGCCTCCACCTACAAGCTGCTTGAAGAGCGCAAGGTGCCGATGTACAAGATCGGGCAAGACAAGCGCCGCGTGGCGGTCACCAATTTCCCGCCCCCCGGCCAGGCGCCGGCAGCAACACCGCAAGAACCGAACCGCGCGCCATGACGCTTTCCACCTTCGCATTTATCTTTACTGGCGTGCTGCTTAATGCGTGCGCCCAGTTGCTGCTCAAGGCCGGCACCAATGCGGTGGGCGCCATCACGCTCGACCGCGCCACGCTGTTCACCACCGCCCTGCGCGTGTTGACGCAGTGGCCGGTGCTGGCCGGGCTGACCCTGTATGTGGTCAGTGTCGGCGTATGGATCGTCGGCTTGTCGCGCGTCGATGTGTCRATCGCCTACCCGATGCTTTCGCTCGGTTATGTAGTGAATGCCCTGGCTGCCTGGTACCTGTTCGGCGAAATGATCGGCCCGATGCGCGTGGCCGGCATGCTGCTGATCCTCGCAGGCGTGTTCCTTGTTGCCCGTTCCTGATTACCGTCACCCCGTACCAAGAGCCTGATCGCCATGACCGCTACCGCTGCGCAAGCCTTCCTGCCCTTCGTCAAGCCGAATATTGACGCCGATGCCATCGCCGAGGTCGGCAAGGTGCTKGCCTCSGGCTGGATCACCTCCGGCCCCAAGATGCACGCTTTCGAAGCCGCCCTGTCCGAGCTGTTCGGCGGCCGCCCCGTGCGCACCTTCGCCAATGGCTCGGCGACGATGGAAATCGCGCTGCGCGTGGCCAATATCGGCCCCGGCGACGAAGTCATCACCACCCCGATTACCTGGGTGGCCACGGCCAATGTCGTGATCACGGTGGGTGCCAGGCCCGTCTTCGTCGACATCGACCCGCGCACGCGCAATATCGATCTTGACGCGGTGGAAGCCGCCATCACGCCGCGCACGCGCGCCATCATGCCGGTCTACCTGTCGGGCCTGCCGGTGGACATGGACCGTCTCTACGCAATCGCCCGCAAGCATGATCTGCGCGTGATCGAAGACGCCGCGCAGGCCATCGACTCGCGCTGGCGCGGCCAGCGCATCGGCGCCTTCGGCGACCTCGTCAGCTTCAGCTTCCAGGCCAACAAAAACATCACCAGCGTCGAAGGCGGCTGCCTGGTGATGAACTCGCCCGAGGAAGCCCAGCGCGCCGAGCGCCTTCGCCTGCAAGGCGTGATCCGCACCGGCATGGACGGCATGGACGTGGAGGAGCCCGGCGGCAAATTCAACCTGACCGATGTCAACGCCGCCATCGGCCTGTCGCAGCTCGCCCACCTGGACGCCATCACCGCGCGCCGCGCCGAACTGGCGGAGACCTATTTCCGCTGTGCGGCCGACAGCGGCCTGGCCGAACTCGGCATCGAACTGCCACTGCCGCGCGACGGCGACCTGGCCACCACCAACTGGCATATGTTCCAGGTGGTGCTGCCAGCCGAACGTATCGAAGGCGGGCGCAACGCCGTGATGGAAGCCATGCGCGAGCGTGGCATCGGCACCGGCGTGCACTACCCCGCCCTGCACCTGTTTTCTTATTACCGCTCCCTGGGCTGGCGCGAAGGCATGCTGCCGCATGCCGAACGCATCGGTCGGGGCATCGTCACGCTGCCGMTGTTCCCYGCCATGCAWGCCRCCGATGTGGAGCGGGTATGCGCAACTCTTAGCGAAACATGCAAACGCCTCTTCAAATGAGCCCAGTCGAAGTCTCGGTCGTCATCCCTGTCTACAACGAGGAAGACGGCCTGCAAGCCCTGTTCGACCGGCTCTACCCGGCAATGGACGGACTCGGCTGCAGCTACGAGGTCATCTTCGTCAACGACGGCAGTCGCGACCGTTCGGCGCAGATCCTGGCCAGCCAGTTCCATCAGCGCCCTGACGTCACGCGCGTGGTCCTGTTCAACGGCAACTTTGGCCAGCACATGGCCATCCTGGCCGGCTTCGAGCACACCCGCGGCAAGATCGTGATCACCCTTGACGCCGACTTGCAAAACCCGCCGGAAGAAATCCCGCGGCTGGTGGCAACCATGCGCGAAGGCCACGACTACGTCGGCACCATCCGCCGCGAGCGCAACGACACCGCCTTCCGCCGCATTGCCTCCCGCGCCATGAACCGGCTGCGCGAACGCATCACGCGCATCAAGATGACCGATCAGGGCTGCATGCTGCGCGCCTACGACCGCAACGTCATCGACACCATCAACGCCTGCCGCGAGGTGAACACCTTCATTCCCGCGCTGGCTTATACCTTCTCCTCCAACCCGGTCGAGATCGTGGTGGAGCACGAGGAGCGCCACGCCGGCGAATCCAAGTACTCGCTGTTCCAGCTGATCCGGCTGAACTTCGACCTGGTGACCGGCTTCTCGATCGTGCCGCTGCAGTGGTTCTCCGCCATCGGCACGTTGCTTTCGCTGGCATCCGCCGGCCTGGTGGCCGTGCTGCTGGTACGGCGCTTTGTTCTCGGCGCGGAAGTGCAGGGTGTGTTCACCCTGCTCGCCTTCAACTTCTTCCTGGTGGGCATCATGCTGTTCGGCATCGGCCTGCTGGGCGAATACATCGGGCGCATCTACCAGGAGGTGCGCAACCGTCCGCGCTACCGCATCCAGGCCGTGCTCGAAGGCAGCCCGGAGCAGCAAAAGAAACCGGAGCCCTCGTGCGCGCAGTAGTCTTTGCTTATCACAACGTCGGCGACCGCTGCCTGCGCACGCTACGCGCGCGCGGCGTGGAGGTGGCGCTGGTGATCACCCACCGCGACCGCCCCGATGAAAACATCTGGTTCCGCCGCGTTGCCGATACCGCCGCCGAACTCGGCCTGCCCGTCTTGTACGGCGAAGACCCGGCCGACCCGGCGCTGGCCGCCGCGGTGGCCGCCGCGCGCCCGGACGTGATCTTCTCCTTCTACTACCGCGCGATGATTCCTGCGGCAGTGCTGGCGCTGGCGCCGCAAGGCGCGTTCAATATGCACGGCTCTCTGCTGCCCAGGTATCGTGGCCGCGTGCCGGTGAACTGGGCGGTGCTGCACGGCGAGACCGAAACCGGCGCCACGCTGCACGCCATGGAAGCCAAGCCGGATGCCGGCTATATCGTCGACCAGACCTCCGTGCCGATCCTGCCCGACGACACCGCCGGCGAAGTCTTCGAGAAGGTGACCGTCGCCGCCGAGCAAACGTTGTGGCGCGCCCTGCCCGCCATAATGTCCGGCAACACGCCGCAACTGCCCAACCGGCTGGCCGAAGGCAGCTACTTCTCGGGCCGCAAGCCCGAGGACGGCCGCATCGACTGGCAGCAACCCGCCGCGCAGGTGTATAACCTCATCCGCGCGGTAGCGCCGCCCTATCCCGGCGCCTTCACCGAGATCGGCGGACGCCGCTTCGTGGTGGCCCAGGCTCGCCGCCCGCAGGCGGCCCTGTTCCAGTCCGCCAGCGCCGCCCGCCCGGGCTTRCACGTGATCGACGGGCAGATCGTCGGCGTGTGCGGCGACGGCGGCGTGATCCTTGTACGCGAACTGCTGGACGATGGCGGCACCGCCGCCCCGGTCCCGGCAGACGCGCTTTCCGTATTTCTTACCGCATTGTCCAAAGAGGAAAACCGATGAAAAAGGTCCTGATTCTTGGCGTCAACGGCTTCATCGGCCACCACCTGACGCGCCGCATTCTCGAAACCACGTCGTGGGAAGTCTACGGCATGGACATGTCCAGCGACCGCCTTGGCGACCTGATCGACCATCCGCGCATGCACTTCTTTGAAGGTGACATCACCATCAACAAGGAGTGGATCGAGTACAACATCCGCAAGTGCGACGTGGTGCTGCCGCTGGTGGCCATCGCCACCCCCGCCACCTACGTGCGCCAGCCGCTGCGCGTGTTCGAACTGGACTTCGAAGCCAACCTGCCGATCGTGCGCGCCGCCGTGAAGTACGGCAAGCACCTGGTGTTCCCGTCCACCTCCGAGGTGTACGGCATGTGCCACGACGACGAATTCGACCCGGAATCCTCCGAGCTGATCTGTGGCCCGATCAACAAGCCGCGCTGGATCTATGCCTGCTCCAAGCAGTTGATGGACCGCGTGATCCACGCCTACGGCATGGAGCAAGGCCTGAACTACACGCTGTTCCGTCCGTTCAACTGGATCGGCGCCGGCCTGGATTCGATCTTCGAATCGAAGGAAGGCTCCTCGCGCGTGGTGACCCAGTTCCTGGGCCACATCGTGCGCGGCGAGCCGATCAAGCTGGTGGATGGCGGCGCGCAGAAGCGTGCCTTTGCCGACGTCACCGACGGCATCAGCGCCCTGATGCGCATCATCGAGAATCCGGACGGCGTTGCCACCGGCAAGATCTACAACATCGGCAACCCCCGCAATATCCACTCCGTGCGCGAACTGGCCGAGATGATGCTGAAGATGGCCGGCGACTACCCCGAGTACGCGGAAGAAGCCAAGAAGACCCAGATCGTGGAAACGTCCTCCGGCGATTTCTACGGCAAGGGCTACCAGGACGTGCAGAACCGCGTGCCGAAGATCGACAACACCGTGGAAGAACTCGGCTGGAAGCCGGAGGTCAGCATGGAAGACGCGCTGCGCGCCATCTTCGAAGCCTACCGCGGCAAGGTCGTGGAAGCGCGCACCCTGGTCGATTCGGCCAACTGAGCGCAAGCACCCGATGGCCCGTATCGCCCTCAAGGTCGACGTCGACACGCTGCGCGGCACCCGCGAAGGCGTGCCGGCGCTGCTCTCCATGCTGGCCCGCGTGCGGGCCGAGGCTACGTTTCTCTATAGCCTTGGCCCCGACCACACCGGATGGGCGCTGCGGCGCGTGTTTCGTCCCGGTTTCCTGAAGAAAGTCTCGCGCACCTCGGTGGTGTCGAACTACGGACTGCGCACGCTGATGTACGGCGTGCTGCTGCCCGGCCCCGACATCGGCCGCAAAGGCGCGGCCGAGATGCGCGCGGCGCGTGCGGCGGGACACGAATGCGGCATCCACACCTGGGACCATGTCTACTGGCAGGACAACGTGCGCGAGCGCGATGCCGCCTGGACCCGGCGCCAGATGCAAAGCGCATTCGACCGCTACGTCGAGATTTTCGGCGAAGCGCCGCCCACGCATGGCGCCGCCGGCTGGCAGATGAACGATGATGCCTTCCGCCAGATCGACGACTGGGGCATGGCGTATGCCTCCGACGGCCGCGGCACCGCGCCGTACATCCCCACCGTCGATGGCGTCGCATGCCGCCATGTGCAGATGCCCACCACGCTGCCAACGCTGGACGAGCTCATCGGCGTGGACGACCTGACCGAGGATAACGTCCACAAGGCCGTGCTGCGCCTGAGCGAAGGCGAGCGCGACCATGTCTTCACGCTGCACACGGAACTGGAAGGCGGGAAACTTGCGCCGGTGTTCAACCGGCTGCTGGATGGCTGGCGCGCGCAAGGGCATGAACTGGTATCGATGGGCACGTTCTACCGCCATCTCGATCCAGCCAGCCTGCCAACGGCGCCTGTTACCTGGGGCGCTATCGAAGGCCGCAGCGGCGAATTGATCATCCAGCCCTGACACCACGGCAAAAGGATTCTCGCGCCCCCTTCCCAGGGGGCGCGTCCGTTTTCAGGCGCGCCCTGCCTTCGCCAGGCGCAAGCCGTTGAACACTACCAGCAAGCTCGCCCCCATGTCGGCGAACACCGCCATCCACATGGTGCCCACGCCCATTACCGTCAGCGCGAGGAACACCGCCTTGATGCCAAGCGCCAGGATGATGTTCTGCTTCAATATGGCCGACGTCTGACGTGACAACCGGATAAATGCCGGGATCTTGCGCAGGTCGTCATCCATCAGCGCCACATCGGCGGTCTCGATCGCCGTGTCGGTTCCGGCGGCGCCCATGGCAAAGCCGATATCGGCGCGGGCCAGCGCGGGCGCGTCGTTGACGCCGTCACCCACCATGCCCACGACCACGCGCTTGCCGCCGCCCGCGCCACCCTCGGCCCCCTTCACGCTCAGCGCCGCAATGGCATCCGCCTTGTCCTGCGGCAGCTGATTGCCGCGCGCCTCGTCGATCTGTACCTGGGCGGCGATGGCCTGGGCCGTATGCGGGTTGTCGCCGGAGAGCATCAGCGTCTTGACGCCCAGCGCATGCAACTCCGCCACCGCCTGGCGGCTGCTGTCCTTGACCGTGTCCGCCACGCCGAACAGCGCCTCGACGCCGTGGTCGGCGCCCAGCAGCACGACTGTCTTTCCTTGCCGCTCCAGCGCTTCCAGCGTGGCTTCCAGTTCCGGCGAGCACAGCCCGCGGTCGTGGATCAGACGATGATTGCCCAGGTAGTAGGCGCGGCCGCTCACGCTGCCGCTGACGCCGTAACCCGGCAGCGCCGCGAAATCCTGCACTTCCAGCACCGCAAGGCCCTCGGCGCGCGCGGCGTTCGCCACGGCCATGGAGACCGGATGGTCGGAGCGGGCCGCGAGGCTGGCCGCGATGACGCGCGCCCTCTCGCTGGCCGCCGCGCCGCCCGCCACGATCTCGCCCAGTGGCTGGAAATCGGTCTGGACCGGCTTGCCGTGCGTGATGGTGCCGGTCTTGTCCAGCGCCAGCCATTTGAGATCCTTGCCCTGCTCCAGATAGACGCCACCCTTGATCAGGATGCCGCGCCGCGCGGCCGCGGCCAGCCCGCTGACAATGGTCACCGGCGTGGAGATCACCAGCGCGCATGGGCAGGCAATCACCAGCAGCACCAGCGCCTTATAGATCCAGGCGCTCCAGTCGCCATCCAGTACCAGCGGCGGCACCACGGCCACCATCACGGCGCCGAGGAACACCAGCGGCGTGTAGATGCGGGCAAAGCGATCGACAAAGCGCTGCGTGGGCGCGCGGCTGCCTTGCGCCGCCTCCACCGCGTGGATGATGCGCGCCAGCGTGGACCCGCTGGCCGGCGCCGTGACTTCGTACTCCAGTTCGCCCGCCTGGTTGATGGTGCCGGCAAACAGCGCATCGCCCACTGCCTTGTCGACCGGCACGCTCTCGCCGGTGATCGGTGCCTGGTCCAGCGTGGACTGGCCGCGCAGCACGCGGCCGTCGAGCGCCACACGCTCGCCGGGACGCAGCCGCACCAGCGCGCCGATGGGCACCGCGCAGGCATCCACCGGCAGCCAGTTGCCGTCCAGCTGCCGCACCGTGGCCTGCTCCGGCGCCATCGCCATCAAGCCGCGCACGGCATTGCGGGCGCGGTCCAGCGATGCCGCCTCGATGCGCTCGGCCAGCGCAAACAGCACCATGACCATGGCGGCCTCCGGCCATTGCCGGATCAGCATGGCGCCGGTGACGGCGATACTCATCAGCGCATTGATATTCAGGTTACCGTTGGACAGTGCAATCCAACCCTTCTTGTAGACGCCAAGCCCGGCCATGGCCACGGCCGCCAGTGCCAACAGGGGGGCCAGCCAATCCTGGGCAGGCACTTGCAGCCATCCCACCACCTCCGCACCGAGCGCGGCCACGCCGGCCAGCGCCAGCGGCCACCACGGCTTGGCGGCCTGCAGTGGCAACGCCGCCGCCTGCTCCGACAGCGGTTCGGCCTTCATGCCGAGGCTCTCGATGGCGCGCACCACCGGATCCAGAGAATCCAGCGTATGGTGCACCGTCAGTACGCGCTGCATCAGGTTGAACTGGAGCGCCGCCACGCCGGCCATGCTGCCCAGCTTGTTCCGGATCAGGGTCTCTTCCGTGGGGCAGTCCATCGCGTCGATGCGATAGCTGGCCGCGGCGGCGCCTGCCGGGACCGAAACGGGAGCCGCGGGCGCCGCACTGGCGCAGCCGCAGCACGCCGGGCTGGCAGCTTGGGCGCGGTGATCGTGAACATGATCATGGCCATGCTTGTGGTCCTCGCCATGGTCATGCTGGTGCACATGCTCGTGCTTGTGCGCGTGGTCATGTGCGTGTGAATGCCCGTGATCGGCACCCTTCTGGTCACGAAGCGAGGCTTGGTCTGGCGTGGCGCTAGGCATGGCGGTTTTTCCTGCTTGTTATTGCTTACCGTCCATTTAAGACCCTGGAGCGACTACAGGGTCAAGCGCATTGTGAATCATTCTCAAAGTGCAACATCCGGCGCCTCCGCGGGGAACCTCGCTGGTGGCCCGCACTCGAACCCGGCTTGAATGCAAGCGGCTGACCCGATACGGCACCTGCCGCCGCCTTTTGCGCCAGTGTTAAGCCACAGTCGCACAAGGGTCATGCTTCCTGCCTATATAATCCGCCGCATGCGACGTTTCCTGATCCTGCTTTTCGCCATCATGCTGCCGCTCCAGTTCGCCTGGGCCGGTGCGGCGGCGTATTGCCATCACGAAAGCGCACCGCAGGACAACACGATCGCGGCGGCCAGCGACAACTGGCATTTCGGCCACCATAGCCACGCCCACCAGGGCAAGGTCAGCCAGCACGGCAGTACCGACAGCAAGGACGGCAAGGGCAATATCAAGCTGCCCGATCTCGACTGCGCCGTCTGCCACTTTGCCAGCGCCCAGCTGGTTCTGCCGGACCTCGGCGCGACCGCCTTGCATCACGGCGTGGCCATCAGCTACCGGGCGCTTGCCGCGTCCTACCTGTCGGCGCCCGGCGCCCCCCCCGACCGCCCGCAGTGGTCTCTCGCCGTCTGACCGGCGAGACGACTCCCTTTACCTCCAGACTCTCGTCTCGCCGAACTTCCCTGGCTTTTTTCCCCGGTGAAATTCGATGAGAACACTTGTGATGCCGCTCGGGCTGGCGGCAGCTTTGCTCAGCCCTGCCGCGTTCGCCCAGAACGCGGCGACCACGCCATTCCCCGCTGCACAGGCAGCCCGGCAAATCGCGGAGCCTGCCGGCAGGCTAACGCTGGAAGATGCGCTCGCCCTCGCGGCCGGACGCAATTTCACGCTTTCGGCAGCCGGCCATGAACTTGATGCTGCCGAGGGCGGCATCATGCAGGCGCGCACCATCCCCAACCCGGAAGTCGCGGTGCTGTTCGAGGACAACCGCCGCGACACCCGCACCACAACGGCCCAGGTCAACCTGCCGGTCGAACTTGGCGGCAAGCGCTCCGCGCGGATCGGCGCGGCGCAGAAAGCGCGCGAACTCGCGCAATCGCAACTGGGCGCGACCCGCACCGACTTGCGCGCCGCCGTTGTAGGCGGCTTCTTTGCGGTGGTTATCGCACAGGAGCGCGTCAGGCTTGCGCGGGGCTCGGCCGATATCGCCGCCAAGGGCGCGCTGGCCGCGGCCCGCCGCGTGGCCGCCGGCAAGATCGCGCCGCTCGAGGAAAGCAAGGCGCGCGTCGAACAGGCCAATGCCGAGCTCGAAGTCGCCGACGCCGAGGCCGCGCTAGCCGTAGCGCGGCAGGCCCTGGCTGGCCTGTGGGGCAGCAGCGAAGCCCGCTTCCTTGAGGCCGCGGGCAATCTGGACACCCTCCCCGCGCGCCCCGACGGCGCCACCCTGATGCAAGCACTGGACAGCGCGCCGGAACTGGCGAACAGCCGGTTGGAGATGGAGCGGCGGCAGGCCGTCATTGGCGTGGAACGCAGCCGCCAGTATCCAGACCTGACCGTCAGCCTGGGCAGCAAGCGCGACAACAGTTCCGATCGCGGCACCATGCCTGTGCTGGGCGTGTCGCTGCCGTTGCCGCTATTCGACCGCAACCAGGGCAATCTGTACGCCGCCATGCGCCAGGCCGACAAGGCCGCCGACGAGTACCGCGCGACGCAGGTGCGGCTCGCCAATGAACTGCAGCAAGCCGCGCGGCAACTGACCGTATCCCGGACTTCGGCCGAAGCCCTCAAAGGCACCGTGCTGCCTGCCGCCCAGCAAGCCTACGAGGCCGCCACGCGAGGCTTCGAAGCCGGCAAGTTCAACTTCCTCGACGTGCTCGATGCGCAGCGCACCTGGTTCCAGGCGCGCATCCGCTATCTCGGCGTGGTCGCCACCGCCTACCAGGCCGCCACCACCATCGACCGCATTCTTGGCCGTTGAGTCAAAGGAACCCATCATGGCAATCAGCAGCAAGCAAAAAACGAGCATCGCCATCATCCTGGCCGGCGGCGCACTGGCCGGCGCGGCATTGATCTTCACCGGCCGCGGCAACAGCGCGGYCGAAGGCGGACACGGCGCGCATACTGAGGCCGCCGCCCACAACGACGGCGAGCATCACGACGGCAAAGCCGGCGCCGCGCACGACGACGACGCCGCACATGGCGACGGCGAGCATCACGAAAGCAGCACAGGCCCCAATGGCGGACAGTTGTTCAGGCAAGGCGATGCCAGCGTGGAAGTGCTGGTGGCCGAAGCCGGCGCCAGTGAAGGCGGCCCGCGCATGCGGATCTGGGTCGCACAAGGCGGCAAGGCCGTGGCGCCGGCGGGCATCAAGGTGTCGGGGCAACTGCAGCGCCTCACCGGCGAGAAGGAACCGCTGGTTTTCCGGCCCGCCGGGTCCTACCTGCAAAGCGAAGCCACGATCGCGGAACCGCACGCGTTCGATGCCAGCCTGAATGTGACGCTGCCGGCCAGCAACGCGCCCATCGCAATCAAGCTCGGCAAGGAAGAAGGCCGCGTCGAGATGACGCCCGGGCAGATCCAGGGCGCCGGGCTCACGCTGCTCGCCGCCGGCCCTGCGCGTATCGAGGCAACAGTCTCCTTCCCCGGCGAGATCCGCTTCAACGAGGACCGCACCGCCCACGTGGTGCCGCGCGTAGCCGGCGTGGTGGAAAGCGTGTCGGCCAACCTTGGGCAGCAAGTGAAAAAAGGCGACTTGCTGGCGGTGCTGGCCAGCACCGCGCTGTCCGACCAGCGCAGCGAACTGCTGGCCGCGCAAAAACGCCTGGAACTGGCCGAATCGACCTTCCAGCGCGAGAAGAAGCTCTGGGAAGACAAGATTTCCGCCGAGCAGGACTACCTGGCTGCGCGCACCGCGCTACAGGAAGCGCGCATCGCCACGCAAAACGCCACGCAGAAGCTGACCGCCATTGGCGCCAGCGGCAATGCGGGCGGCAAGTCGCTCAACCGCTTCGAGCTGCGCGCCCCCTTCGACGGCACCGTGGTGGAGAAGCACCTGGCGCTAGGCGAAGCCGTGGCGGCCGACGCCAACGTGTTCATCATCTCGGACCTGAGCACGGTATGGGCCGAATTCGTGATCGCGCCCAAGGACCTGGACCGCGTGCGCGTCGGCGAGAAGGTGAAGATCGCCTCCACCGCCTTCGACGGCAAGGCCGAGGGAACTGTCTCGTATGTCGGATCCCTGCTGGGCCAGCAAACCCGCACGGCTACGGCCCGCGTTACCCTGCCCAACCCGAAGATGGCCTGGCGTCCCGGCTTGTTCGTTACCGTGGGTGTGACCGATTCCAGCGCCGAGGTGCCGGYGGCCATCGACGCCCAGGCGCTGCAAAGCATTGGCGAACAGCAGGTGGTGTTCGTTGCCGTGCCGGGCGGCTTCCTGGCGCAGCCGGTCAAGACCGGACGCAGCGACGGCAAGCGGGTCGAGATCACGCACGGGATGCAGGCCGGCTGGAAGTACGTGGCCGGCAACAGCTTCGTGATCAAGGCCGAGTTGGGCAAGGCCGGCGCCGAGCATAGCCACTAAGCGGAGACACCATCATGTTTGAACGAATGATCCGCTTTGCCATCGAGCAGCGGTGGCTGGTGCTGCTGGCCGTATTCGCCATGGCGGCGCTCGGCATCTACAACTACAGCCGGCTGCCCATCGACGCGGTGCCCGACATCACCAACGTGCAGGTGCAGGTCAACACGTCCGCGCCAGGCTACTCGCCGCTCGAAACCGAGCAGCGCGTCACCTATCCGATCGAAACCGCCATGTCCGGGCTGCCCGGGCTGGAGCAAACCCGTTCGCTGTCGCGCTACGGCCTGTCCCAGGTGACGGTGATCTTCAAGGACGGCACCGACATCTACTTCGCGCGCCAGCTTGTCAACCAGCGCATCCAGGAAGCCGCGCAGAACCTGCCCACGGGCGTGGCGCCGCAGATGGGCCCGATCTCGACCGGGCTCGGCGAGATCTACCTGTGGACGGTGGAAGCCGAGGACGGCGCAAGGAAGGCCGACGGCACGCCGTACACCCCGACCGATCTGCGCGAGATCCAGGACTGGGTCATCAAGCCACAGCTACGCACCGTGCCCGGCGTGACAGAGATCAACTCCATTGGCGGCTTCGCGAAGGAATACCTCGTGGAGCCAAGCCCGGAACGGCTGGCTTCCTACGGCCTGAGCCTGCAGGACGTGGTAGCGGCGCTGGAGAAGAACAACGCCAACGTGGGCGCCGGCTATATCGAACGGCGCGGAGAGCAATACCTGGTGCGCGCGCCGGGACAGGTCAAGTCCATCGACGATATCCGCGAGATCATCGTCGGCAGCGCGCAAGGCCAGCCCATCCGCATCCGCGACCTCGCCGACGTGGGAATCGGGCGTGAACTGCGTACCGGCGCCGCTACGGACAACGGGCGCGAAGTGGTGCTGGGCACCGTCTTCATGCTGATCGGCGAGAACAGCCGTGCCGTGTCGCAAGCGGTAGACCAGCGCATGGCTGCCATCAAYCGTTCCCTGCCGGCGGGCATCAAGGCCGTCACGGTGTACGACCGCACGGTGCTGGTCGACCGCGCCATCGCCACCGTCAAGAAGAACCTGGTCGAGGGCGCGATCCTGGTGATCGTGATCCTGTTCCTGTTCCTCGGCAACCTGCGCGCCGCCATCATCACCGCGCTGGTGATCCCGCTATCCATGCTGTTTACGTTCACCGGCATGGTGACCTACAAGATCAGCGCCAACCTGATGAGCCTGGGCGCGCTGGACTTCGGCATCATCATCGATGGCGCGGTGGTGATCGTGGAGAACTGCGTGCGGCGGCTGGCGCATGCCCAGCAACAGCACGGCCGCCCGCTCACCCGCAGCGAACGCTTCCACGAAGTCTTTGCCGCCGCCAGGGAGGCACGCCGGCCGCTGATCTTCGGCCAGCTCATCATCATGATCGTCTACATCCCGATCTTTGCGCTGACCGGCGTGGAGGTCAAGATGTTCCACCCGATGGCGATGACGGTGGTGCTGGCGCTGATCGGGGCCATGATCCTGTCGGTGACCTTCGTGCCTGCGGCGGTAGCGCTGTTTATCGGCGACAAGGTGGCCGAGAAGGAAAATCGCCTGATGCTGTGGGCCAAGCGCGCCTATGCGCCGATGCTCGGCAAGACCATCGCCAACACACCGGTGGTGCTGACCCTTGCCGCCGTGGCGGTGCTGCTGAGCGGCCTGGTGGCGACGCGCCTGGGCAGCGAGTTCATCCCCAACCTGAACGAAGGCGATTTCGCCGTGCAGGCGCTGCGCATTCCCGGCACCAGCCTGACGCAGTCGCTCGCGATGCAGCAACAGATCGAGACGCGCCTCAACGAGAAATTCCCCGAGATCGAGCGCGTGTTCGCCCGCACCGGCACCGCCGAGATCGCCTCGGACCCGATGCCGCCCAACGCGTCCGACGGCTACATCATGCTCAAGCCGCGGGCAAAGTGGCCCGATCCGTCCAAGACGCGCGACCAGTTGCTGGCGGAGATGGAGGCCGAACTGGYGACCATCCCCGGCAATAAGTACGAATTCTCGCAGCCGATCCAGTTGCGGTTCAATGAACTGATCTCCGGGGTGCGCAGCGACGTGGCCGTGAAGATTTTCGGCGACGACAACGCCGTGCTTGAGGATACCGCGCAAAAGGTCGCCACCGTGCTGCAATCCATCCCCGGCGCGACCGAAGTCAAGGTCGAGCAGACCAGCGGCCTGCCGGTGCTCACGGTGGAGGTGGACCGTGCCCGCGCGGCCCGCTACGGCCTCAATATGACCGACGTGCAGGACACGGTGGCCATCGCCGTCGGCGGGCGCGATGCCGGCATCTTCTTCCAGGGTGACCGCCGCTTCAATATCGGCGTGCGCTTGCCGGAAGGCATCCGCGCCGATGTGGAAGCGCTGCGGCGCCTGCCGATTCCCCTGCCCAAGGGAACCACGGCAAGCGCCAGCTACATCCCGCTGGGCGAAGTGGCAACGCTCACCCTCGCCCCCGGCCCCAACCAGGTCTCACGCGAGAACGGCAAGCGCCGCATCGTGGTCAGCGCCAATGTACGCGGGCGTGACGTAGGCACCTTCGTGCCGGATGCCATGGCCACGCTCGATCGCCAGGTCAGGATCCCCGCCGGCTACTGGGTCACCTGGGGCGGCACCTTCGAGCAACTGCAATCCGCCACCACGCGGCTGCAGATCGTGGTGCCGGTGGCGTTGCTGATGGTGTTCGTGCTGCTGTTTGCCATGTTCGGCAATATGCGCGATGGCCTGCTGGTCTTTACCGGCATCCCCTTTGCGCTCACCGGCGGCATTCTGGCGCTGTGGCTACGGGACATTCCGCTGTCGATCTCGGCGGCGGTGGGATTTATCGCCCTGTCCGGCGTGGCGGTGCTAAACGGACTGGTCATGCTGTCTTTCATCCGCAGCCTGCGCGAAGAAGGCAAGCCGCTGGATGAAGCCATCCAAACTGGGGCGCTAACCCGGCTGCGCCCGGTATTGATGACGGCGCTGGTGGCATCGCTGGGCTTTATCCCGATGGCGATCGCCACCGGGACCGGAGCTGAAGTGCAGCGCCCGCTCGCCACGGTGGTGATCGGCGGCATCCTGTCATCCACCGCGCTGACCTTGCTGGTGCTGCCGGTGCTCTACCGGCTGGCCCATCGGCGGGATGAGGATGAGGCTGGCCAGGTGCGCGAAGCTGGCAACGAACGCCTGGCCGGTGCGGATCCGGCGCCAGCGTTGCCCAACGGCTAAGACCTGGGGAAGTTCACGCGGGCCTCTTCAAACGGGCCTGCGTGGACGAGGTCCGATGACCCCGCCTTGGGCGCGGCCTGGCCTGCCAGGGAAGAGCCGTCGACATGGCTCCGCACAATCGGCTCCCCTGCGCTTCGTCCCTTAACCTTCAAACCTTGGCCGGCCGCGCGCCGGTCGCCTGAGGCATCAGCGGAAACGTCAGCTCCGCCACCGTCTCGCCAGGCAAGCTGCGCAGGCTGACGCTGCCGCCATGCAGGCGCATGATGGTGTCGACGATGGCCAGCCCGAGCCCGGTGGAGGCCGCCGAATTGCTGCGCGCAGGATCTCCCCGGTAGAAGCGCCCGAATACATGCGGCAGCGCCTCCGGTGCGATCCCGCCACCGCCGTTGCCCACCCGGATCCTGGTGGCATGGGCGTCCGCCACCACCCGGATGTCCACGGCGCTGCCGGCGGGCGCATGGCGCAGGGCGTTGTCGACGAGGTTGGTCACCGCGCGGCGCAGCAAGGTCTGGTCGGCATGCACGCTGCCCTGCCCCGCCAGCTGCACCTTGATATCGCGGTCCGCGGCAACGGCCTCGTAATACTCTGCCACCTTGTCCAGCTCCGCCCTCGCGTCCAGCTCGCGCACCTTCATGGCCACCTGCGCATGGTCGGCACGCGCGAGAAACAGCATGTTCTCGATCATGCGGGCCAGGCGCTCGTATTCCTCCAGGTTGGACTCCAGCAGGTTTTCGTACTCCTGCACCGGCCGGCTCTGGCCGAGCGTGACCTGGGTCTGGCCGATCAGGTTGCTGATGGGGGTGCGGAAATCATGCGCGAGGTCGGCCGAGAATTCGGAGAGCCGGCGAAAGCCATCCTCCAGGCGCGCCAGCATGTCGTTAAGCGCAGCCACCAGCGCGCGCAGTTCGGTGGGCGCCTGCCCGGCATCGAGGCGCGTGGCAAGCCGGCTCATGGTGACGGCCGAGGCATCCTCGGCCATGCGCCTGAGCGGACGCAAGCCGCGCCTGGCCAACAGATAGCCCAACCCGGCCGCCACCGCCGCGCCGCACAGCGTGGCCCAGAGCATCTGGGTCTGGTATGCCTTCATCAGCGCGACGCGGTACCCTGCGTCGCGCAGCACCACGATCTCGACCGCGCGATCGGAATCTCCCAGTTGCCCAAGCGCGGAGATGCCGCGTGAAGCAACGCCGTTGCGCGGGTACCAGGTGTGCAGCCGCGATTTATCGGGGTGCGTCTCGGCAGGCAGCACGGGCAACACCGGCACCGGTTCATGGCGCGGATTGAGGCTCACCAGCGGCGCGCCCTCGCTGCCGCGTACCAGCAGGATCAGGCCTTCATGGCCCAGCGCGAGATCGGCAAAGCGATGTGTGTCGGCCCGGATCTCCTCCTCCGAACTGACTTCGCGCAGCAGGTGCCGCACCAGCAGGACTTCGCTGACCAGTTCGCTCTCGTCGCGATCCTGCAGCTGGGCGGCAAGCGCGCTCGCCAGGTAAGTGCCTACGGCCACCAGGATGGCCACGGTGGCGGCGCCATAGGCCAACGCAAGCCGTGCCGTGAGCGATGCCGGCAGACGCAGTACGGCGCGGATCAAGAGGCGGCCCCTGACATCGCCCGGCTCACAGGGCCTCCTCTTCCAGTACGTAGCCCATGCCCCTGCGGGTGTGGATCAGCTTGCGGGGGAAGGGATCGTCCACCTTGGCGCGCAGCCGGCGGATGGAAACATCGACCACATTGGTATTGCTGTCGAAATTCATGTCCCATACGTGCGAGGCGATCAGCGAACGCGACAGCACTTCGCCGCTGCGGCGCGCCAGCAGTTGCAGCAGCGCGAACTCCTTGGAGGTCAGCTCGAGCTTCTGCCCGTCGCGGGTGACACGCCGCTTGACTGTGTCGATCTGCAGGTCCGCCACTTCGATCAGCTCGCTTTCACGCAAGGGGCCGCGCCGCAGGATGGTACGGATGCGCATGACCAGTTCGGCAAAAGCGAAGGGCTTGACCATATAGTCGTCAGCGCCCAGCTCCAGGCCCTTGAGCCGGTCCGAGAGCTCGTCGCGCGCGGTCAGGAACAAGACCGGCGTATCGCGCTCGCGCCGCAGTTCCTGGAGCACCTGCCAGCCATCCATGCCCGGCAACATCACATCCAGCACGATCAGGTCGTACTCCTGGCCGCGCGCATGGGCAAGCCCGTCCACGCCGTCGCGTGCCAGGTCCACCACGAAACCGGATTCAGTCAGGCCCTTGCGCAGGTAGTCGCCTGCCTTGGGTTCGTCTTCAACAATCAATATGCGCATTTCCATTCACTCCGAGCCATCTRCCGGCCATCCGCCGGTTATTGCGCGGCCCGGCAAGACCGACACGCTATACGAGGAAAACCCCCCGCGGCAAAAGATGACAGGTTTGTCATGTTCGCGTCACGCTTCCGCACCTTTCAATGCAGGTACAATGACGGCTGCCATTCTCCTGCCCCGATGAAACGTTTCCTGAGCTCCTTCCTGCTATGTCTCGCCATGATCGCGCTGCCCGCACAGGGTGTCGCGGCGGCAGTCATGATGGTCTGCAGCGCGGCGCAGTCGGTGCAGGGATCCCACGGGCTGCCGACCGATTCGCCTGCCATGACATCGATGATGTTACGTCATGCGGCAATGAAATCGCAGGCGGAGGATGCGCTTGGCGGCCATGCCAGCGCGCACTGCCATGACGCCGCGGACCCGGCGCATGACCAGGCCGACGTGACAGACATCGCCGACCAATCCAGCCTGCAGGATCACCACGCCAGCCATGGCGCCGGTGGTGCCTGCAGCGCCTGTGCCGCCTGTGCGCTCGGGGCGGTCATGCCCACGATCCTGCCTGAACTCGCCCTGGCCAGCCACGGCCATGCCGCACCGGCAGCCGCCCTGGCCGCCTATACCGGTTTCCTTCCCTCGCCCTCGTACCGCCCGCCCGCCGCACGCTGCTGACACCCGAGGTGCGCCCAGCGCACGCTCATCCCCCGTTCGTTTTGCCCCGCGCCGCTAACCGCGCCACCCACGAACACTGAGGTTGTCATGCATTTCGTCCGCATTTTCGCGGCGGCTTGCCTGCTGCTCGGACCGGCCTTGTCGCCGGCCCAGTCCAGCGCACCTGCCGCCAATCCGCTCGACCCCGGCGCATCCGTGCCGCCCTTGCCGGCACTGAACGTGCTCGCCGGCTACGTGCCGTTCCAGGCCCAGCCGATCGCCCCATGGCGGGAGTCCAATGCCCAGGTCGCGCCCCCGGCAAGCAAGGACGCGCCGAGCGCCGGCGCGCCGATACCCGCTTGCAAGCCTGCCACGCCTGGGCAGGCGAGCGCCAGCCACGGCCACCACCACTAAGGGCGCCGCATGTCTCTCCGATTGCCATTCCGGCCCGGGCTGGCGGCAGCGGCTTGCGCCCTGCTGCTGGCCGGCTGCGCCGGATTTTCCCCTGATGGCGGCTTCGGCACCGCGGCCACCGCCGCGCGCGAACGCCTCGGCAAGGACGCCCTCTGGGTGCGCTCCGATGAGGATCGCGCCGCCGTCTTCGAGCGCACCCAGGCCTTGCTGGCGCAGCCGCTCGATGCCGACAGCGCGGTACAGATCGCGCTACTCAACAACGCCGGCTTGCAGGCGGCCTTTGCCGAACTCGGTATCTCCGAGGCCGAATACGTGCAGGCCACGCGCCTGCCCAACCCTGGTTTTTCCTTCAGCCGCAAGCGCCAGGGCGACGACCTGAAGATCGACCGCGCCATCTCGGTCGGCCTGATGAACCTGCTGGTGCTGCCGCTGGCGGCCCGCATCGAACAGGACCGCTTTGCCCAAACCCGGCTGGCCGTGGCCGACACCTTGCTGCGGCAAGCGCTGGAGACGCGCAAAGCCTTCGTCAATGCGGTCGCCGCGGAACAATCGGCACGCTATGCCGAGCAGGTGAAGAATGCCGCCGAGACGGGCGCGCTGTTCGCTCGCGACCTCGCGCGGGCGGGTAACGTCAGCGCGCTGGATCACGCGCGCGAGCAAGCCTTCTATGCCGACGCCGCCACCCAACTCGCGCGTGCGCGCCAGCAGGCCCTGGCAGCGCGCGAGCAGCTGACGCGCCGCCTCGGCCTGTGGGGTACCGGCGCGCAATACCGGCTTCCCGAGCGCTTGCCCGACCTGCCTAAAGCCAGGCCCGCGCTGGCCGACCTGGAGGGCTATGCCATTGCCAGCCGGCTTGACCTGCAAGCCGGCCGGTTGCAGCTGGACAGCCTGGCACGCTCGCTAGGCCTGACCAGGGCGACGCGCTTTATCAGCGTGCTCGATGTGAGCTACCTGAGCAACTCGGAGACCGCCAAGCCGCGCGAAACGGGTTACAGCATCGATATCGAGATCCCGCTGTTCGACTGGGGCGGCGCCCGCGTGGCCCGCGCCGAAGCGGTCTATATGCAAGCCGCCAGCCGGCTGGCGGAGAGCGCCATCAATGCCCGCTCGGAAGTCCGCGAGAGCTATGCCGGCTACCAGGCGCGCTACGACATCGCGCGGCACTACCGCGACGAAGTGGTGCCGCTGCGCAAGCGCATCTCCGACGAGGGCTTGCTGCGCTACAACGGCATGCTGGTCAGCGTATTCGAACTGCTGGCCGATGCACGCGAGCAGGTGGGCGCGGTGAATGGCTATCTCGACGCGCTGCGCGAGTACTGGGTGGCCGAAACCGAGCTCCAGGGCGCGCTCGGCGGACGGCTGCCGGAAGCCGGCGTCTCGCCGCCGCCCGCATCGCCCTCTTCCTCCAATGCGCCCCCGGCCCCCGCAAGCCCGGCATTTCCGGCCTCGCCCAAAGGACAATGACCATGGTTACCCGTAGACAATTCCTGCATGGCTCCGGCGCCACCATGCTCGGCGCGGCGCTGGTGACGCGCGCCGGCGCCGCGGTGCTGCCCGAAGCCGCGCTGCAAGCCAGCGCCGCCACCCAGCCGCCGCTGGCGCCGGCCACCGGCCGTCCGTACAACCCGGTGGCCACGCTCAATGGCTGGACCCTGCCGTGGCGGATGCGCCAAGGCTGGAAAGAGTTCCACCTGGTAGCGGAACCCGTCGAGCGCGAATTCGCGCCCGGCATGAAAGCCCACCTGTGGGGCTACAACGGCCAGAGCCCCGGCCCCACCATCGAGTGCGTCGAAGGCGACAAGGTGCGCATCTTCGTCACCAACAAGCTGCCTGAACACACGACCGTGCACTGGCACGGGATCATCCTGCCCGCCGGCATGGACGGCGTGGGCGGCTTGTCTCAGCCGCATATCCCACCCGGCAAGACCTTTGTCTACGAGTTCGAGATGAAGCACGCCGGCACCTTCATGTACCACCCGCATTCGGATGAAATGGTGCAGATGGCGATGGGCATGATGGGCTTCCTGGTGGTGCACCCGAAGGATCCCGCGCAGATGCGGGTCGACCGGGACTTCGTCTTCCTGATCTCGGCCTACGACATCGATCCCGGATCCTATACACCGCGCGTGGCCGAGATGACGGACTTCAATATGTGGACCTGGAACARCCGCGTGTTCCCCGGCATCGACAGCCTGCCGGTGCGCCTGGGCGATCGCGTGCGCATCCGCTTTGGCAATCTCACCATGACCAACCACCCGATCCACCTGCACGGGCACCGCTTCGAGGTGAGCGGCACCGACGGCGGCTGGGTGCCGCCGTCCGCGCGCTGGCCGGAAGTCACCACCGACGTGGCGGTGGGGCAGATGCGCGCGATCGAGTTCGTCGCCGACAACCCGGGCGACTGGGCATTCCACTGCCACAAGTCGCACCACACCATGAACGCCATGGGCCACCAGATGCCGACCATGATCGGCGTCAAGCAGAAGGACCTGGCCAAGCGCATGAATGCGCTGGTGCCCGACTACATGGCGATGGGCGAGGCCGGCATGGCGGATATGGGCGGCATGGAAATGCCGCTGCCCGACAACACGCTGCCGATGATGACCGGGCAGGGACCATTCGGGCCGATCGAGATGGGCGGCATGTTCAGCGTGCTCAAGGTGCGCGCCGGCCTTGGCCGCAACGACTACCGGGACCCCGGCTGGTACCGCCACCCGAAAGGCACGGTTGCCTTCGAGTACGCCGGCACGCCCGGCGCAAGCCATTCATCGCACCAATGAGCATGTCAACACGATCAAGGAAAGAAAAGATGCGCAAAATGCAATCCCGTGCCGCGGCCGCCGCCAGCGCCCTGTCCCTCGCGCTTGTGTGCGCCAGCGCCCTCGCCGCGGGCAACCACGGCAGCCATCATGGCGATGGCCCCAGCGCCATCGGCGAGCCTGGCGATCCGGCCAGCGTGAGCCGCACCATCAAGGTCGACATGACCGACAACATGCGCTTCAGCCCGTCGGACATCACCGTGCAGGCCGGCGAAACCATCCGCTTCGTCGTCCGCAACGCCGGCAAGCTACGGCACGAGATGGTGCTCGGCAGCGAGGCCGACCTGCAAGCCCACTATGCCGACATGCTGAAAATGCCCGGGATGGAACACGCCGACCCCAATGCCGTCACGCTGGAAGCCGGACAGAGCGGAGAAATGCTGTGGCGTTTCACGCGCGGCGGCCACGTCGCCTTTGGCTGCCTGCTGCCCGGCCACTATGACGCCGGCATGCGGGGACAGGTCAGCGTGCGCTAAACATCCATGTATCGAATACCAAGCAATGAGGAAGGCATCCCCATGAAAATCCGCAAGATCCTGCTTGCRCTGCTGCCCCTGCTGGCGGCGGCCACCATCCTGCCGGCCCGCGCCGCCGCCGACACTGGCAATAGCGTCAATCCCGCGGACACCGGGAATGCCGCCGGGGCGCCCGGCGCGGTCCAGGCGGAGGCAGCGCCCATGACCGATGGCGAAATCCGCAAGGTGGATGCCGCTGCCGGCAAGCTCACCATCCGGCATGGCCCTATCGCCAACCTGGATATGGGCGCCATGACCATGATCTTCCGTGTGCAAGACCCCGCCCTGCTGGAGCAGGTCAAGGAAGGCGACCGGGTGAAGTTCATCGTGGTCCGCGCCAACGGCGTGCTGACGATAACGACGCTTGCGGTGCAGCCTCCGGCGCAGTGAGGCGCACCCGGCGGGCTTGGCGCCCGGGGGATGCCCGGAAGTGTTATCCGACGCGGAAAAAGTCGATCGTCTGTCCGGCATTGACCGCGCGCTGCAGCCATTCCGGGCGCTCGCCGGTTCCGTCCCAGCTCTGCCCCATGGCATTGCGGTACAGCGGCCGCGCGGGTTTTTCCGCCTCTGCTGCCGGCGCGGGAGCCGGTGCGGGAACGGCAAGTGTCGCCGCCGGCATCACCGGGGCAGGCGCCGGGGGTGCAGCAAAACAGCCCGCTTCAAGTAAATCGTCGAGCGTGAGGCCGTGGAGGTCCATCTGCTCACGGACCCACGTCGCCGCGGCTATTTTGGCTTCATCAGACTCTGACATGACTTTCGTAATTGACTTTCCCGGCGGCGGATGGCCAGCAAAGCGGAGGAAGGGGGATCGCCAGGCGGATCGAGCCGCCTGTATAGGGCACGATTTTACAGGGTCTTGCGCCCATGCTGGCACAGACATTTCCCAAGCGGTATCCCCATCGCCGCCATGCGCCTATGCCAGGCAGGCGGCATTGACGATGCCCGCGGAAAGCGACACTACGCCCATCAGCGCGCCCATGCCGCGGTTGTCCGCAGTAATTTGTTCGCTGACGCCGTGCAGCGCCCGCGCCACAAGCACATAGGCCAGCACCTGCACCACGAAGGCACCGAACCCCCAAAGCACAAACATCGAGAAGGCGGCATTGTGCTGGATGCTGGCCGACAACGTCAGAGAAAACCCCAATACCGCGCCGCCCAGCGATAAGGCGGCCGCCACATTCCCCTGGCGGATCAACTCGAACTCACGGTGCGGCGTAATGCGCGTATACACCAACAGGAATAATCCCAGCATGGCGAAACTGGCGAGAATATAAATCAGGTAGGCGTAAACCGGCTGCAGCGGGAATGTCATTTGGACTCCTGGTTATTTCGTACCGGCCGCCTGGATCGGATACAGCATGCCGGATAGGTCAAATCGTGTGCCAAGCAAGAAATGGAATCGCGCGGTGCGCCGCCTCAACCGCCACCTGAGCGGCCGGACCCGCCAAAGCGGCTGGTAAAGCCGCCGCGCGAGGATACCGGCGCCCGGCTGACCGCGGCCGATCGCATCGAGATACCGCCGGTCACACCGCGCCCGAGGCTGCTCCGGCGCAGCGTGGCCTCCTCCACCATGGTCGCATGCGGCGTGCCAGGCGCCTCGGCGATACGGGAGAGGCTGCCGTTACTG
The DNA here is from genome assembly GCF_056396665.1 of Cupriavidus sp. 05T313. Taxonomy (NCBI): domain Bacteria; kingdom Pseudomonadati; phylum Pseudomonadota; class Betaproteobacteria; order Burkholderiales; family Burkholderiaceae; genus Cupriavidus; species Cupriavidus sp. 05T313. The sequence continues at coordinate 51,541 of NZ_JBFTLX010000005.1, forward strand.
TCGTACACGCCCATCGGACGCGCGGCGCCGCCCGACATATCGCGCCGGGTCTGCGTGCCGTCGGGATGGTAGACCGTACCCGACTGGGTGTAGTACGGCCCGTACCAGCGGGCCACGGTGCCGCCGTAATACCCACCATGATAGCCACCGCCATGGCCGCCGCCGCTGCTCCCGCTGCCATTGCCACTGCCGGCATTGCTGCCGGCTGTATCCGCGAGGCTGGAGGCGTAGATATCGTCAACCGGCACGCTCTCGCAATCCTCGGGTGCATTCCAGTCGGCTTCGCAGTCGGCCTGCGATGCGTAGCTGGCGCGCCGCACGGTCACGGCTTCATCGTCCCCGTCGTCGCTGCATGAGCCGATGGCCGCGACGCCGGCAGCCAGCGCGCAGGCGCCGATCAGCCACAGGGCCGGCGAGCGGGATTTGCGCTGGCCGCGCGGGACGGACGCAGCCTGGCCGGGCCATGCCGACCGGCTGGAGCCGCTTGCCCGCGGCTGGTACGGGCTGCCGTATTTTGACGGCTGGCCGCCCTTCTTGCCTTTCTTCCTGGCCATTGCTCTGTCTTTCTCCGGGCTTACGATTGCTGAAAATAATGCGGGACGAAGAAGCTGGTGTTCTTCGCGATCGGACCCAGTTCCTCACGCACGCACAGGCCGGCGGGCACGTCATCCACAAGCCATACGCCGAGCGTGGTGAACCGTTCGTCAAAGCGCTGCGCGGGCGCGTAGGCCTGGTAGATGAAGCCTTCCTCGCCGTACTCGCCGGGATTCTCGAAGCGGCCCTGCGGCGTCACCAGCGACACGCTTTCGCCCTCACGCGACAGGAAGGGCTTCCTCGCGTATGAGCGCCCCGCAAAGGTGCCCTCGCTGAACGAAGCCTCCAGCAAATTGGGATGGCCGGGGAACAAGTCCCACAGGATCGGCAGGATGGCCTTGTTGGACAGCACGGCCTTCCATGGCGGCTCGACCCAGCGCACCGCGCTGCCCGCCAGTTCGGCACGGTAATCGGAAGTGGCCATCCATTCCCACGGATAAAGCTTGAACACCAGTTCCATCGGCCGGTCGTCGCCGTCGAAGAACCCGCCGCGTCCATCGGAGCCAACCTCCGCCAGTTCGGTCATCTTGACCGACCAGCCCGCCTGCAGCGCCGTATCCATCAGGTACTCCACATTGCAGACATCTTCCTGGCTGTCATACATGCAGGCGAAGTGCAATACCGTGGCGTCGCGGTAATGGCGGCGCAGCCATTGCCAGCGCGACACGAGCGCTTCGTGCAGGCTGTTGAACTGGTCGGCATCCGGCCGCACGGCCTCCTTCCAGAACCACTGCGCCAGGCTCGACTCGATCAGCGAGGTGGGCGTATCGGCGTTGAACTCGTACATCTTGGGCACGCCAAGCGCATCCATGGTCATGTCGAAGCGGCCAAACAGCGTCGGCTCGTCGCGATCCCAGGAGGTGCGGATCAGCTCCGCGAAATCCGGGGCAATGGCGAGCCGCGCAAACAGGTCGTGGTCGATCACGTGCTGCACGGCCTCCAGGCAGCGCTGGTTCAGGTCCAGCGCCGCGGCATACAGCGCCTCGATCTCCTGTGCCTCAAACTCATAGGCAACATCCTCGCGCCAGTAGAAGAAGGTATTGCGGTCTACCTGGCGCGGCAGGTTCTGTTCGTCGAGCGAGTGGAAATGAAAGCCGATGCGCTCAAGCTGCTGCGGCCAGTCGGCGCGCGGGGTCTGTGGAACACGTTTCATGGCAGGGCAATTTCCGCGGCCAGGGGCGCGGGAGCGGCAAGGAGGAATTCGTCGAAGGCCAGCGTGCGGCGGCCCGGCATGGGCGTCCAGTCGGTAAAGCGGGTAACCAGCGGCGCCCACCACCCGGCGGCGTGCTCAAGCACCGCCTGGTGATCCATGGCATCGGACTCGGTGACACCACGCGCCGGATTGGCCTGCGCCCAGCGCATCGCGGCGACGATGCTGGAAGCCACCTGCAGGCTGGTGGCGGAGTTGTGCGGCGCCAGTGCGCGAGCCCGCTGTATGTCGAGTTGCGAACCGTGCCACACCGCGCCGTAACGTCCGCTCATCAGCAGCACGCCGAGTTCGTCCACGCCATCCGTGATCTCTGCCTTGAGGATACGGTGGCTGGCAATACGGCCTGCGTCGCGCTCGCCCAGCCACTGCATCGAAGCCAGCGTGGCCCGGGTGGGCCGATAGGCGTAGTAGGCGGTGGGCCGGTACGGCGGCTGCCCATGCGCGGTACAACTGAGGTACTCGGCAATCGAGATCGACTCGTTGTGCGTGATCAGGTAGGCATCGAACGGCCCATGCAGCGCGGACCAGGAACGCACGCGCGTGCGATGGCCGGGCCGGTCCAGCACGATGGCCGCGCCGCTGCCGTAGCTGTGGCGCCTGCCCTCCGGGGGCAGCGCCGGCTCATGGCTGCCCCACCCGAGTTCGGCGTCCTGCAGGCATTCGGTGATGAAGCCGTCGGCCGACCAGGTGTTGGCGAACTCGCCGTGCGCGGGATAGCCCGGCGCGGACTGGCTGTCGTACTCGGCCACCTGGATCACGCGCACATCGAGCCGGCGCGCGAGCGCGGCCCAGCCGGCCCGATCCGCTGGCTGCGCGTCGGGCAAGCCGGGGATGCCCGCGTGCCGCGCCAGTTTCAGCAAGGCGGCCTTGACCAGCAGGGAAACCAGGCCGGGGTTGGCGCCGTGCGCGACCAGCGCGGTGGACATCCGCTCGCGGCCGTGGGCAAACGCCAGCATTTCGCTGCGCAAGGCGTAATTGCCGAGCGGGGAAGCGTCCGCAGCGTCCTCGTAGTCCCAGGGCTCGATGCCGCTATCGAGGTAAAGCGACTGGTGCGCCTGCGCGAGCGCGATCAGGTCGCGGCTGCATACTGCAGGCGCCAGGTTGAGCAGGAAGGTTTGCGGCCCGAGCAACGGGCCCAGCAGCCGGGTGTGGCTCCCGGGTGTGACGGTGGCATGCACTGGCGCCGCGCGGTATTGCGACGCGAGTGACAGCCGGTGCGCGTCCATCGCCCGGTCCACCACCGTGACGGCGGCCTCCGGGTAGGCATGGGCCAGCAATGGCAGGATGGCCTGGCCGATGCAGCCGAACCCGACAATAACGATTTGCTCGATGCGCTTGCTTGACATGGTGATATGGCTGCCGGCCGGGCACCTCGGGTGCCGTACCGGTAAAGAGTCCGTACGCCTTCAAGACGACTCAAGGTGACAGACTGAATGGCGAAGTGAATGGATGAGACCAATGGGCGAGAACGGGGCGGCGCGCGGACGCTCCGCTCAGGGCACCCACCAGTAACGGGTGATGTGGAAGAAGATCGGCGCGGCGAACACTACGGAATCCAGCCGGTCCAGCATGCCGCCGTGGCCCTGGATCATGTGGCCCCAGTCCTTGATGTTGCGGTCGCGCTTGATGGCCGACATCACCAGTCCGCCAAGGAAACCCATCAAGGCAATCACCAGCGCGATCAGGCCCGCTTTCCAGGGAGAGCCGTAGGGCGTGATCCACCACAGCGAGGCACCCAGCGCGGTGGCGCTGGCCACGCCGCCGATAAAGCCTTCCACCGTCTTCGACGGCGACAGCAGCGGCGCGATCTTGGTCTTGCCGAGCAGCTTGCCCCACACGTACTGCAACACGTCGCTGCCCTGCACCACGATCACCAGGAAGGCGATCAGCAACAGGTTGCGATCCTCGAAGCCGGGAATCGGCAAGGTCAGCAACGCAGGCACGTGCGAGATGCAGAACACGCAGATCATCACTGCCCACTGCACTCCCGCGCAGCGTTCGAGGAAGCGCGTGGTCTCCGCCGACAGCGCCGAGAGGATGGGCAGGATCAGGAAGGCGTAGACCGGGATAAAAATCGAAAACAGCCCATACCAGCCGATATGCACCAGCACATACTGCAGCGGCAGGAAGACGAAGAAGGCGGCGACGATGGCGCGGTGATCGCCGCGCCGGGTGGTGGTGATGGTGATGAACTCGCGCAAGGCGAAGAACGACAACAGATAAAACAGCACGACAATGGCGGTCCGCCCCGCGGCGAACGCCACCCCGAGCACGCCGATCATCCACCACCACGCCGATACCCGCGCGGCCAGATTATCGATCACCGCATGCGGGCCGCCCCGGGCAATGCGCCAGCGCAGCAGCGCGGTCACGATGGAGGCCAGCACAAGCACGCCCAGCACCCCGCCGAACAGCAGCCAGGTCTCGTGCATCATGGTCAGGTGAGGAAGGTTCATAGGTTCTCAGTCCAGCGCAGGCGCCAGCGACAACAGGCCTGCGCGGCAGCGCGCCAGGAAATCGTCCTTGGCTTCTTCCGCGCCAAGGGTCAGCGGCTTGCCGAAGGTAACGGTGCACAGCAGCGGCACCGGCACGAACTCGCCCTTGGGCATCACGCGGTTGAGGTTATCGATCCACACGGGGACGAACTCCACGTCCCGGCAAACGCACGCCAGGTGGTAGATGCCGCTCTTGAAGGGCAGGAGCCGCTCGTCGGTGGTATTGCGCGTGCCTTCGGGAAACAGGATCAGCGAGTCGCCGCGGCGCACGGCATGCTCCATCAGTGCCACCGGGTCGCTGCCCGGGTCGCTGCGTGTGCGGTCGATCAGCAGCGCGTTGAACACATCCTTGCCGATGAAACGGCGCAAGCCCGATTTGTTCCAGTAGTCCGCGCCCGCCACCGGCCGCGTCAGCGGCCGCAGGTCCGGCGGCAGGCAGCCCCAGATCAGCACGAAATCGCCGTGGCTGCTGTGGTTGGCAAAGTAGATGCGCTGCACCGCGGCGGGCAGGCAGCCGTTCCAGCGGGCCTGCATGCCGGTCAGCAGGCCCGCGAACAGGATGATGGCGCGTGCCACCAGTTTGGAAAGCCACATCTTCCGTTATCTCAGCAGCAGTAGCAGCAAGGCCACCAGTAATTGGAGGGCAGCCAGCGCCCCCGCCCAGTGAAGGAAGCGCAATGCGCCGCGAGCGCGTTGCGCCAGGGAGCGCCCGCCGGACCCGGGCCTGGCCCAGCCCAGCCGCACGAGCGCCTGGTCCAGCGAGCCCAGCATCTCGTCCGTGCCGGCGCTTTGCGAAATATCGGCAAGCGCCGCGAACAGCCGGTGATCGATTGCCACCCGCGCCAGCAGCCACAACTGCACGGCGCCGGACAGGGCCGCCACGATGCCCAGCACCAGGTAGACCTGGCCCGCCGGCGACAAGGTGCCGGCCAGCAGCAGGTTGATCAGCGCCAGCACCAGCCCGGCCCAGAGCAGCCGTGCCGCGCCGTCGAGGCCACCCACCGCGGCGTGCGCCACCCAGCGCTGCGCGGCAACGCCGAGGGGCTCGTCATCATGCATCGGGACCGACATAGCCTGCTCCCCCTGAAGACTGTGCAGCCGCCTGCCGGCGGCCGACGAATTGCGATAGCGCGTCCACGCTGTCCGGGCCCAGCACCACGGCCGGCCGGCCCTTGCGCAGCAGCGCCAGCGCCTGTCCGGCATCGTGCGCGCCGGCACGGCCTGCCAGCCAGGCGGCTGCCACCAGCGCGCTGCGCGAGTAGCCAAGCGCGCAGCATACAAGCACTTTGCGGCCGTCGCGATGCCATGTGTCGAGCACGGCCACCGCTTCATCCAGTTGCGCCTGCGTCGGCACGGTCAGGTCCAGCACCGGCACGCAACGATACAGCGTAGCGCTTGCCAGCCGCGGCAGCTCGGCGGTCAGGTCCAGCACGGCATCCGCCCCGAGCCGGCGCAGTTCGCCGCCGCCGGGAAAACGGCCGACCCAAAGCCCGGGCACGATCTCGCTGGCGCCGGACTGGCTGCGGGTCCACCAGCGCGAATTGGCGAGCGCCCCTAGCAGATAAGGCGCCAGCACCCAGTGCGCGGCCATCGGCATCGTGCCGTCGTGTCCCTTCTGGAACAGGCCAGGCACGCCTTGCCGGTATATCGCCGCGACACAAGCCAGGGACAGGGCCAGCCAGCCCAGCAGCAGCGCCGCGAGCGCCGACACCGGCAACAGCGCCAAGGCAACCGCGCCTACGGCCACGGCACCGGCGGCGTAGCGCCCGGCAAGCTGCCGCGTGCGGGCGCGGGCAGCGGGCCCGCCAATCCACCGCCCCTGCCCGAAGGGAAACAGGAAGACGCAGAACCAGCCCACCAGCCAGCCGGTAGGCACGTCGATGGCATGGTGCTGGTATGTGGTCAGCACCGACACGCCAATCAGGACGAACCAGCCGTGCAGCAGCCAGCGCCATCCGCCTCGCGCGTGGATGGCGTAAGCCACCCACAGGATCACCAGCAAGCTGATATGCAGCGAGGGCGCCTGGTTGAACGGCTTGTCGAAGCCACCCAGCAACGTGAACAGGTGACCGGGCAAGCCGTCAGCCTGCGGGCGGTCGAAGGCAAAGCGCAAGGGGAAGGCGATGAAACACGCCACCGAGATCACTTGCGCCGCCAGCAGGCGCCTGGCGTGCACGAGCAGTTCGGCACGCGTGCGCCACAGGAAGAACGACAAGCCGTAGAGCAGGTCGATCGACCAGTACGGCACGATGCTCCAGGGCACGAAGGGTATGCGCCGCTCCCATTCAAAGTAAAAGAACGGGACTTCGGCGCGCTGGCTCGCCAGCCAGTTGGCCAGACCATACGAGGAAAAGAACAAGGCCCCCATGCCGGCCAGCAGGACCAGCGCCAGGCCCCATGGACGAGCCTCGGCGGGCGCCACGGCAGCTCCCCTTCCCGCCCTGTCCTCGCCCTGCTCGCGCAGCATCATGCCGTCCTGCGCGCCAGGCTGACCGTGAAGATGCCCCACGGATCGATACGCTGCGCAACCTTCTCGAAACCAGCCTGCCGGACCAGTTCGTCCATCTCCGCCTGCGAGCGGCGCCGCATCACCCACGCCGAGCCGGCACGGTGGCTGGTGAGCGCGCGCGCGATGAATTCCAGCTGCGGGTGCCAGGGCTGGCCGGTATAGACCAGATAGCCGCCGGGGGGCACCGCGCGCGACAGTCCGCCCAGCGAACGCGCCACCATGGCGTTGTCGCCGAACAGTTCATAGAGGCCGGAGACAATGGCCAGCGTGGGAGCCGGGTCGAGCGCCGCGAGATCGTCGCCGTCGAAGGCGTCGCCCTTCTCGAAGCGGGCGATATCGGAAAGCCCCTTGCTGCGGATCAGCGCGCGCCCCTGCATGACGTTGATATCGCTGTAGTCGCGCAGCAGAATGCTTTGCACCTGTTGCGCGGCAGTGCCATTGAAGCCCTTGGCGGCCAGCGCCTCCAGGACGTAGCGGCCGTGGCCCGCGGCGATATCGACGATGCGCACCGGCGCGCCGGCAGCGCGCAGGCTGCCGATGGCCATGCCCAGCAGTTCCTCGATATTCACCTTGCGCTGGCGAATCCCCCGCCAGCCGATGGCGTCCAGGTAGTTGCGGTCGACCACYGGACCGACGCCAAACCGCCCTTGCGCCTGATTACAGTAAACGTAATCCAACGTGGAGCCCGAATCGAATCCGGTCTGGTGCCCGAGCCGCACGCCGTCGGACAGCAGGCCGCCGAATTTCAGGCCAGCCCGCGTCAAGGCCCAGTAGATGCCGGCCGGGCTGGCCGCGGACAGCGGACGCGCCAGCCGGTCTGACTCTTCCTTGAAAGCGCCGCTGCGGTCGGCGTCGAGCAGCGTGACAGGCGGCGATGGCGATTCGAACTCGCGCACGATAAAGCGCCGCGCCGCCGCCACAGCCTGCGCCCGATCGCGCTCGCCGAGGGTGTCGTGGTAGAAGCCGTCCAGCACGATGCGCTCCTTGACGCTGGAACCCAGGCGCTCGTAAAACGCGTCCTGCGGCGCGCGGTGCACCACCCAGTCGGCGCCAGAGATCAGCAATTGCGTGGGCACAGTGATGGCGGCCGCATCGGCCACGATACGATCGGCCGTCTCGTAGAGATCCAGCAGGATATTGACCGCGATCGGACGCGTAATCAGCGGATCTTGCTGATAACTGGCAATGCGTTCCAGGTCGTGCGTCAGGAACTTCGCCTTGACGTAGCTGTCGACGAAGAACTTGCCACGCAGCTTGTGCATGAGCTTCAGGCCTGGCCGCGCGAACGGCACGTAAAGCTTGACCTTGAACGCTGGCGAGGCAAGCACCAGGCAGCGAATCCGCGGTGCATAGTCATGCACCCAGGTGGAAGCCAGTACCGCGCCCACGCTCTGGGCTACCACCGCGATGCGTTCCACCGGGATGCCATGGACCGCCGCGATATGGTCGACAAAGGTCTGGATATCGCGCACGGACGTGGCCAGGCTGGGGCTATAGCCGCGCTCGCCGGGCGAACGTCCATGGCCGCGCGCGTCCCAGGCGAAGAATGCGTGGCCGGGCAAGCCCAGTTCGTCCACCAGGTGGGCGATACGGCCCGAGTGCTCATGCCCGCGGTGGAACAGCACGACGGCGCCCTGCGGTGCGTTGTCCGCGGTTGGCCAATGCCGGTAGAACAGCGACTGGCCATCGTGGGTTTCGAACTGCGCCTCGACGGGGGTACGGCTGGTTTGACTATCCACGTAGTATCACTCCACGGGTTGGGAAGAGGATCAGGCGCGCGGTGCCGCCTGTGCACGTGCCTGGCGTAGCTGTTCCGCCTCGGCCACGCCGCGGCGCACCCGGTTGGCGATGGTAAGCAGCGACAGCAGCGACAACAGTACCCACAACCAGTGCGCGGCATATGCGAGGCTCAGGCCGAGCCCGACCCACAAGCCCAGCGCGCCCAGCACCAGGGCCCGGTCGCTCTTGCCAAGCGGGCCGTCATAGCGCCGGCTGGCGCCGGCCAGCGGCCCGATCAGGCCGGCGCACTCGACGATCACGGCCAGGACGGCGAAGACCATGACCTCCCCCGCGCCGAAAGGCGAAACCAGGGCAAATGGCAGGATCAGCGCAAGATCGGAGACGATGTCGCCCAGTTCGTTGAGATAGGCGCCCAGCACGCTTTGCTGGCCATGTTCGCGCGCCAGCATGCCGTCGACGGCGTTAAGGGCCATGCGCATGAACAGCCAGACTGGCATCAGCAGGAAGACTGCGGGCAGCCAGGCCAGCGCGGCCACCAGGGCGCCAATGACCAATGAGCCCGCGGCGGCGGCGAGCGTCACCTGGTTGGCGGTCACGCCGCGCGCGGCGAGGTGCTTCACCAACGGTCGCAGAAGTGCCTGGAATTTCGGTTTGATCTGGTAAAGCGTCATGTTCCATGGCCGTTGAGGCCTTATGTTATTGGCGGCCATGGTGCCTGTACGCACGGCAACCGGCCATGTCAGTTCCCTGCCCCGGCCTCCCGGCCGCCTCCTTGGCGCCCGTCCGGTGTGCTGCGTTCCCGACAATCGGCAAGCATAGCCGGATATTGCACGCTTACGTCATTTTTTAAGAATTTATGAGATTTTCGACACATTCAAGACACGTTTGACAGGCTGCGGCAGCGCGCTGCGTTGCTTTACATGATTGGAGATGCGGCGCGATTTCGCAATATTTTGGATGTCCTGACGGGCATTGCGCGAAATTGCAAGAATTTGGAGAAATCGAAAGGCCGGGCCAGCAACCGCACGGCATAGCGCGGGCAGTGGTTGAGTACCTGGCTGCCCGGCCTGGCGGTCGGGGACATGCATGACAGCATTGTCATGTGCCAGTCATGTTGCCGTGGGCGCGTGCTTTTTAGACTGTCAGCACGGTCGATCCATGCCGGTCGCCGCCCCCTTGAATCCTCGGAGAAAAAGAATGCGTACTCTCAAGCAAGCCCTGCTGGCCACTGCCATTGCCACCACGCTGGCCGGTGCCGCCGGCCTCGCCAGCGCCGCCTCGCGCAGTGTCGACCCGTACCTTGACGGTGCCGCCACCGGCCAGGCCCGGGATATCTATACGCAGGGCGCCAGCAAGCTCGGTGCGCGCGACCCGTTCACCGATGGCGCGCACAACGGCGCGCGCGACCCCTTCACCGACGGCGCCCGCAACGGCACGCGCGACAAGTTCAGCGACGGCGCATGAGCCTCCTCGCTGATCGCCGGGATTCAGCGGATCTCGCTGTAGATATGCCTGGCCTGCTCGGCCGTGGCTAGCGGGCGGCCCAGCGTCCGCGCTCCCTCCGCCGCCTGCCCGACAAGCGCCGCGTTGCCTGGCGCGGTGCTGCCATCGCGCAGCTTCAGGTTGTTCTCGAAGCCCACCCGCACATGCCCGCCAAAGGCGGCGGCCGTGGTCACGCAGGCATTCTCCTCGCGCCCGAAGGCGCAGATCGCCCACGGCAGCGTGCCGTCGAAGGCCTGCAGGAACGGCAGCAGGTCGCGTGGTGACGAAACCTGCCCCGCCGAATACCGGCCCAGCACAAACAGCACCGACCATGCCCCCGGCGGCACCAGGCCGCGCGCGCGCAGCGCTTGCCAGCGCGCTACATCGGCCGCGTCGTACAGGATCATCTGCGCCATCACCCGCTCCCGCGCCAGCCAGCCCAGGAAATCGCCCAGTTCCGCCTCGGGGATATCCGGCACCGCGATTTCGCGCAAGCCGATGGAAACCGCCTCGGGACGGAGTTCGCGCACCATCGCGATCTGTTCCGCGGCGCGGTAGATGCCGGCGGCTTCGCTGGTCACCTGCACCAGCAGTTGATCGCCGACCTCCCGCTTCACGGCGGCAAGCGCTTCGCGATAGATCTGCGCATCCAGGGAGTGGCGCCCGTCGGGCTGGCGCACGTGCATGTGCATCATGGCCGCGCCGGCTTCGAGGCAAGCCCGCGCCTCGGCCGCCAGCGCCGCCGCGGTCGTCGGCACGGCCTGGTGGTCGGCGGCGGTCTTGTAGGCGCCATTGGGCGCCACGGTAATGATCAGCGGCGAATCCGCCAGCAAGATTTGTTCACTCATATTGCACTCGGTGTCGGTGTGGCCGGGGTCGCCCGGCAGGCCTCAGTCGGATACTGAAAGGTTCAGGGTTGGATCTTGGGCAGCTCCGGCGCGATCAGGTCTAGCCCCGCGCGCAGCAAGCGATCGTAACGCTCACGTTCGGCCGCGATGGTCTCGGGCGTCCACTGGTAAAACCCTTCGCCGCTCTTCATGCCGTGGCGGCCGTCCGCCGCGCGCTCGGTCAGGCACCGGGCCGGCACCGCCGAGTTGTTGAAGGTGGGATACATGGTAGCGCCGGCCGCCGCGTGCACGTCGATGCCGGCATGGTCGCGCTGCATGACCGGCCCTGCGGCCAGGAAGCGGAAGCCAAAGCCGAAGCGCACCGCCGCGTCCACATCCTCGGGCGAAGCGATGCCGCGGTCGATCAGATCGAAAGCTTCGCGCGACAAGGCGTGCTGCAGGCGATTGGCGAGGAAACCGGGCAAGTCTTTCTTCACCTTGACCGGCACCATGCCGCAACGGCGCATGAAGGCGATCAGGGCGTCCGCGCCAGCCTCGGCACTGCCCTCTCCCAACACCACCTCCACCAGCGGAACCAGGTGCGCAGGCATGAAGAAATGCAAGCCGAACATGCGCTCGCGGGTGGGCAGGCCTTCGCCGATGGCGCTGATCGGAAAGCTGGAACTATTGCTGGCAAGCATGGCGTCGGGGCGCGCGCGCTGCACCAGGTCGGCGAACAGGGCGCGCTTGATGTCGAGCCGCTCGGGAATGCATTCGATCACCAGGTCCACGGTGCTCCAGTCGACGGCTTCGAGCGATGGGGCCACGGTCAGCCCGGCCAGGCCGGCTTCGGCTGCCGGCCCGATCGCCGCAAGATTGGCGGCGACCTTTGCCGCCACCGCGGCGGCGCGCTGCGCCTCGGTCTCCACCACCGTGGTGCGGCAGTGCGCGCGGGCGAGCACCACGGCCACGTCGGCGCCCATGGTGCCGCCGCCCACCACCACGGCATGGGTGGCGCCGGGAGCGGCTAGAGAAAAGGTTACGGGGGCTTCGGCCATGGTGTTCCTTTGTACTGTCTGTCGGGCGTTGTCGTTGGGGCAGCGTGACCACGCTTGCCATGCAAATATGGCTAACGCAGCGCTTTGCCATTGGTCATGGCGCCCCGGTCTGGCGGGATCGAGCGCCAGTGTAGACAAGCCGCTTTGATTGATGAATCAGATTTTTTGGATAAAATGATCGGCAGATGAGATCAATCCCATGAAAATCAACCTGTCGATGCGCGATGTCGAGACCACGTTGGTGCTTGGCCGGACCCTTAACTTCCGCCAGGCCGCGGGGCAGTTGCACTTGTCGCAGTCGGCGCTTTCGACCCAGATCCTGCGCATTGAGGATTCCCTGGGCGTGCGGCTGTTCGACCGCACCACGCGCACGGTGCGGCTGACCGCGGCGGGCGAGGTCTTCATGCAGCAGGCGGCGATCCTGCAGGCGGCCTTCCGCGATGCCATCGATGCGGTCAGCGGCATTGCCAGCGCCGAACGCGGCCAGGTTGCCGTGGCCGCCCTGCCGTCGCTGGCCGCCCGTTTGCTGCCGCGCGTGCTGATGGCCTATCGCCGGGACCACCCCAAGGTTGCGCTGAAGGTCTACGACACGCTCTCCGGCCCCGCTTTCGACCTGGTGCGCGCCGGCGAGGTGGATTTCGCGCTGACAGCAGCCGATCCGCAGCAGGCCGACCTGCACTATGACCCCATGATGTCGGACCGCTTCGTGCTGCTGATTCCCGGCGAGCACCCGCTGGCGCAGGGCAAGGGGCCGCTGCGGTGGGCCGACACCGTCAGCGCCGAACACGTTTCGATGACGCACCCCAGCAGCGTGCGCCAGTATGCCGAATGGGCTTTCCTGCAGAACCGGATCCGCTTCCAGCCGGTGTTCGAGGCCGAGCACCTTGCCACCATCGCGGCGATGGTGGAATGCGGCTTCGGCGTTGCCGCGCTGCCGGAGATCGCGGCCGGCACCGTGCGCCAGTCCGGCATCGTCGAGCGCCTGCTCACCGCGCCGGTGACGGAGCGCTCCATCGGGCTGGTGACAGCGCGCAACCGCAGCCTGTCGCCGGCGGCGGCGGCTCTGGTCGGCGTGTTGCGCGCCCACTTGGCCCAGGCCGGCGGCGGCGTGCCCGCAGCCGTATGAGAGGCGTGACGGCCACCTCGCCCGGCGCGCCGGCCTGGTGGCACGCGAATCAATACTATGCCGGCCCGCCGGCGCGTTCACGCTCCGCCGCAAGGTAAGCATCGCGCGAAGGCAGCAGGTGATTGCGGCACAGCGCAATCAATGCCTCGCGCCGCCCTTCGCGCAATGCTTCGATCATGGCCCAGTGCTCCTGCCTGGCGCGTTCGCGATAGCCCGCCGCCGCCAGCGAGCCAAAGCGGATCGGATGGGCGCGCCGCGCGTATTCCTCGATGGCTTGCCGCAGCACCGCGTTATCGACCAGCGCGAACAGCTCGCGATGAAAGCGCTGGTTGATGCGGAACACGGCGCGCGCATCGCCGGCGGCTACGGCGACGTCGTGTTCCTGCTGCACCGACACCAGCGCCTGCAGGCGCACCGGCGGCACCGGCAGCGCGATCAGGCTGGCGGCGTGCGCTTCCAGCACCTCCCGCAAGGCATACAGCTCCATCACCTCGCGCGCCGGAAAGGCCCGCACCACGGCACCGACATTGCGCTTGCGCTCGACCACGCCCATGCCTTCCAGCGTGACAAGCAACTGGCGCACCACATGGCGCTTCAGGCCAAAGCGCGCCATCAGGTCGTCCTCGACCAGCCGCTCGCGCGGACTCAGCAAGCCGAAGACGATGTCTTCCTCGAGGATGGCGGCGGCGGCCAGCAGCGCATCCGCACCGCTGCCGGGCGCATCGTCCTGGTTGCCCTGCACCGCCTGCGCATGCGTACCTGCACGGGTTGGTCGATCCATGACAAGGCCCTCAGGACTGGCGCGGCACGGTTTCGTTGGTCTGCGCGGCGCGGAGGAAATCGAAGTCCACGCCCTGGTCGGCCTGCGTCACCGTGGCCAGGAACAGCTTGCGATAGCCGCGCTCGGCGGTGGGCCGCACCACCTCATGCTCGGCCGCACGGCGCGCCAGTTCGGCGTCGTCGACCAGCAGGGATATCTCGCGCCGGGCTACCGACAAGCGGATGCGGTCACCGCTGCGCACGTGGGCAAGCGGGCCGCCGATGGCGGCTTCCGGCGTAACGTGCAGCACGATGGTGCCGGCCGCGGTTCCGCTCATGCGGCCGTCCGAGATGCGCACCATGTCCTTGACGCCGGCGCGTGCAAGCTTCCTGGGAATCGGCATATAGCCGGCCTCGGGCATGCCGGGGGCGCCGGTTGGCCCGATGCGCTTGAGCACCAGGATGTCGTTGGCCCTCACGTCGAGAGTCTCGTCGTCGATGCGCAGGGCCATGTCCTCGGCATTCTCGAACACCACCGCGCGCCCTTCATGCTCCATCAGCACCGGATCGGCGGCGGACTGCTTGATGATGGCGCCACCCGGAGCGAGGTTGCCGCGCAGCACGGCAAGGCCCCCCACCGGGTAGATCGGCGCATCGAAGGGACGGATCACATCCTGCGCGAACGGCGCGGGCGCGGCGTCCAGTTCCTCGCCCAGCGTGCGGCCGGATACGGTGAGCGTGTCGAGATGCAGCAGCGGGCGCAGCTCGCGCAGCAGCGCCGGCATGCCGCCCGCCGCGTGGAAGTCTTCCATGTAGTGCTGGCCGGAGGGTTTCAGGTCAACCAGTACCGGCGTCTCGCGGCTCATGCGGTCCAGCCCCGCCAGGTCGATGTCGATGCCCAGCCGGCCGGCGATGGCGGTCAGGTGCACGATGCCGTTGGTGGACCCGCCGATGGCCAGCAGCACGCGGATGGCGTTCTCGATGGCCTTGCCGGTAAGGATACGGTCCGGCGTCAGGCCGGAGCGGGCCATGGCCACGGCGGTGGTGCCGGTGCGCTCGGCCACCCGCACGCGGTCGGCTGTGACCGCTGGCGCCGAGGCGCCGCCCGCCACCATCATGCCGAGCGCCTCGGTCAGRCAGGCCATGGTGCTGGCCGTGCCCATCACCGAGCAGGTGCCCACGCTGGCAACGAGCTGGTTGTTCACGTCGGCAATCTCGGCCGCGTCGATCTCCTCGGCGCGGTAGCGGCCCCAATAGCGGCGGCAGTCCGTGCAGGCACCCACGCGCTCGCCGCGATGCGAGCCGGTCAGCATCGAACCCGTGACCAGCTGGATCGCCGGCACGCCGGCCGAGGCCGCGCCCATCAGTTGCGCGGGCACCGTCTTGTCGCAACCGCCGATCAGTACCACCGCATCCATCGGCTGGGCGCGGATCATTTCCTCGGTGTCCATCGACATGAGGTTGCGCAGGTACATGCTGGTCGGCGCGGAGAAGCTCTCATGCACCGAGATGGTGGGAAAGTCCACCGGCAGCCCGCCCGCCAGCATGACGCCGCGCTTCACGGCTTCCACCAACTGCGGTGCGTTGCCATGGCAAGGGTTGTAGCTGCTGTTGGTGTTGACGATGCCGATCACCGGGCGCGAAAGCGCGTCGTCGGTATAGCCCGCGCCCTTGATGAAGGCCTTGCGCAGAAACAGCGAAAAGCCCTTGTCACCGTAGTTGGTCAGCCCCTTGCCCAGCCCGCTCTCGGCGTCATGCGCGGGCTCGAAGGGGTCCTGCGCCGCAGTAGAGGGGTTCTTGGGGGAGTCCTGGGAGCCGGCCATTCTTATCTCCAATAATATTATTGATAATCCAGGAGGGCATGATAGCTGGCACGGCAATACCGACGCAATGGGAAATTGGATCCGCTGGCTTTAATTGAAAATTCAGATCAGTCGATAGAAAACTTCTGATTCTTCAATCAAGAGACGCCCCCTACACTCTGCCGTAGCGACGAGCCGGGCGTCCCGCGCTGCACTGCAGCGCAAGTTTTCCCATTCATACCAACCCGGCGCAGGAGATCCTCATGACCGGCATTCGACGCCCCGCTCGCCACAGCGTTTCCGCGCCCCGGCGCCAACTGTTGCTTTCCGTCCTGGCCACTGCCGGCGCGTTGCTGGCAGGCGCCATCGCCTTCCCCGGCCTGGCCGCCGCGGCCGACTATCCTTCCAAGCCGATCCGGCTGGTTGTGCCCTATCCCCCTGGTGGCGCCACCGACGTCATTGGCCGCACGCTGGCCCAGCACCTGTCCAGCGCGCTAGGCCAACAGGTCGTGGTCGACAACCGTGCCGGCGCCGCCGGCAATATCGGCGCGGAACTGGTGGCCAAGGCTCCGGCCGACGGCTACACCTTGCTGATGGGCGCGCTGACCAGCCATGCGATCAACGCTGCGCTGTACAAGAGCCGCGTTTCCTATGACATCGAGAAAAGCTTTGCCCCGGTGGCAATCGTCGGCACCGTGCCGCTGGTGTTCGTGGTCAATCCCAGCGTCAAGGCCAGCAGCCTGCCGCAACTGATCGCGCTGGCCAAATCCACCCCCGGCACGATTACCTTCGCCTCCGCCGGCAACGGTTCGCCGCAGCACCTGGCCGGCGAGATGTTCAAGCGCATGGCGGGCGTGGACATGCTGCACGTGCCGTACAAAGGCAGCGGCCCCGCCATGACCGATCTGATCGGCGGCCAGGTGCTCAGCATGGTCGAGACCGTGCCGGCGGCGCAGGCCTACGTCAAAGGCGGCAAGATCCGCGCGCTGGCCGTCACCACCAGCGAGCGCGTGACGGCGCTGCCTGATGTCCCGACCGCCAGCGAAGCGGGCCTGAAGGACTTCGAGGTCAACTCCATGTTCGGCATCGTGGCGCCGGCCGGCACCCCGGCCCCAGTGGTGGACCGGCTCAACGCGGAACTGAAGAAGATCCTCGCCGAACCCGACGTGAAGGCCTCGCTGCTCAAGCAAGGTGCCATCGCCACCTGGACCACGCCGGCGCAAACGCAGGCCCGCATCAAGTCCGAGCTGGYGAAATGGACGGCGGTGATCCGGGAAGCCGGTGTCAAGCCTGAGTAAACGCGGCGGAACTAAGCGCGGCGGAACGCCCGAGGGCTGGCCATGCGAGCCCTCGCATCCGGCATGGCGTTGCCCGCCCCGTCGCGCAAGTGACGCGGCGGGCGCAGTTCGCTCCGGCTCTTGACACCCCGATGATTGCGCCTATCATGACAAGCGCAATGCTGCGCCGCAGCAAGCAATGATTGCCACCGGCGAAATCCCTTCGCACGCGTTGCATCGTCCATCGGAGACGCTTATGGCCACCCCCTCTCACTCCGAAGTCATCGAAGTGCCCGCGCCCTATCCGGGCATGGCTTTTGGCCTGGTTGGCGCGTGGGCGCAAGTGGCCCAGAAGATCGGCGCGCTGAACCTGGAAACCGCCAGGGCCGCGGTCGCCGAGAGCAGCGAGTACTTTCGCGAAGCGGTAACGCAGCCGCTGGGCTTCGCCTTGTTCCGGCCGGAACTGGCCGACGTGATTACCGAGCACTTTGCCGCGTATGCCAACAGCCTGCAAGAAATCCTGTTCGGCGCGAACGGCGAATTTACCGGCGAACTGCAACGCCAGCTCGCCGCGATGACCGGTCAGGATCCGTTTCAGTGGTGCCTGATGGGACGGGATTTCCTGCCGGACTATGGCAGCACCCTGCCCAACATGAGCGTGGCGATGACGGGGTGGGTCGCGGCCTGCCTGCCGGGCGCCAAGCCGCTGCCTGTAGCAACAGCCGAACCCGCGCAGCGCAAAACGCCGCTGCTGGCAGCACCGGCCGACGCCAGGCCGGGCGCGGCAGCGGAATAAGCCGGAGCGCGGTTGCCCAGGTCAACTAGACCTCGACCACCAGCATGGAGGCCGCCGCATTGCCCGTCACCCGGCTCAGATGGCCCTTGCCGGTAACGTCTTCCAGCAGCAATGCGCTTCCCGCGCCGAGGGACCGGCGCTGCCCGTCCGAAGCTTCGAACTCCATCTCACTACTGAGCAGGACAATCCACATGCGGATTGGGGAAGGATGGAGTTCGCCGCGCCACCCGCAAGGCAGCAGCAGGAAACCGTAGCGGGATGCCTGCCCGAACGCCGAAACGTTGAACGCCGGCGCGGGCGGAGCGAACTGGCGGGGGACGGTCTCGATCGCAACCGGCCCGAAGTGGGATTCTCCGGCTGCGTCGGCATGGATTCGCTCATAGGCTAGTACCGGCGTCAGCGATGCCATCTCAACCCTCCCGTACACACGAAAAGCGCTGATCAGGAAAGTCCGTATCAGCGCTCGCCAGGCCGCCCCGCTTTCCGGCATGGGCCGTCACTGGCAGGCGGTACCGGGCACAGGCTTGCCCGAGTGGGTCACGCCCTGGCACGCGTCGCCGACATTGGTATCGGCATCGAAGGCCGCGCTGTTGTACGGCTTGAGCCGGCCGGCTACCGTGCAGCAAAAACGCGGCTCCGACGGGGCCTGCGCAGCCGGAGCAGCCGACGTGGGCGGCGGCGGCGGCGGGGGCGGCGCGTTCTTCACCATGCGGGCGGAGGTGGGCGCTTGCGCCGGGCTTGCGGTGGGCGCCGGAGCGGGGGCGGGGGCAGGAGCGGGAGCAGCGCGAGAAGCTGGCTGCCTGGAGGCCTGGGCGGCGGCATCCTGCTCATCGTCATCGGGGGAAACGCACTGGCCCTTCTGGCAGATTCGCTCCCCTTTGCACTGCATGTCATATTGGCAACCCGCTGCATTCGCATGCAGCGGTAGCGCTATCGCCATCGACGTGGCGAACAGCAAGCCCAGCGTTCTCATATGCCCTCCTACGCGACCGCCATCGATAAACGCTCACGCAGCGTCCCCACTCAGCGCTAGCGCCATCTTCAGCCTCCGGCATCTGCGGCCCGGCGGCCCTGGCCTCCTGGCTGAACACCGGGTTGGCCGGAGCGTTCAACCACCATCTTTAGAATAGCCAGCGATAGGGCACATCGGAGCACCGCGCGGAAAATTTTGTGAGCGCCGCCCCACCAACGATCGCGGTGGCTTGCAAAGCGGCATCCGGTTTCCAGCGCGGTCCCGACCAACCATGCCGTGACAGCGCGGGCGCCGAAACTTGCCGCGACGCGCCCTTGCACAAAGCGAACTTCCTGTTCAGCGCACCAGGAGCACTCGCAGCGTCAACGGCGCAGCCCGTCCACGTGCGCGCGTGCCTGGTCCCGCCGCGCGGCCTCGGCGACTTCGTTTGTCACCACCGTCTGGCCGATCGGCGCCAGCGCGATGCCGGCCAGCTTGAGATGCTGGATGGCAAAAGGAATGCCGATGATGGTGACAAAACAGGCAATGGCGGATGCCACATGGCCAAGCGCGAGCCAGACGCCGGCGAAGACGAACCAGATCACGTTACCGGCCAGGCCAAGGGCACCGGTGCCGATGTCATCCCGCTGGTGCAGTTCGCGGCGGCTGATAGCCTGCTTGCCGAACGGGAAGAAGGTGAATTTACCGATCACGAAGCAGGCCTTGCCCCATGGGATCCCGACGATGGAAACGAAGGCGAGCAGCCCGGCCAGCCACCAGGCCAGGCCCATGAATACACCGCCGAGGATGAACCAGAGAAAATTTAAGATGGCACGCATGAATCTCCCTCAGACAATTGAAGTCACGGCAGATGATACGCGAAGGTAACTTGCTTGCCCGCGGGCACAAGGCATGGCGTGCGCCAGACAGGATCGAGACCTTGTAAGATCATCGTCGAACGCCATCCCGGAACGCTTCCCCGCACACGAAAAGGCAGGGTGATCGACGACTTCAAGAAGGTCAACGACCGCTATGGCCACGATATCGGCGACGACGTGCTCAAGCGCGTTGCCGCGGAGATCAGGGAGGTGATGGCCGGTTGCCAGTTCGCGCGCCTGGGCGGCGAGGAGTTCGGCATCTACCTGAGCGAGATGTCGCGCGCCGAGGCGGAGGTACGTATCGACCTGCTGTGCCGCAGCGTCCGGGATCTGCCTTCGGCCCATCCGGTAACCATCAGCATTGGCGTCGCCCACCTGGACGGTGACACGCTCACCAAAGCCCTCATCAAAGCCGACGAGGCGCTCTATGATTCAAAGAGGACCGGCAAGGATAAATACACGTTCCACCGGGAAGCCAGTGCGCCGGGCGCCAAAGCCGGCCTGACCGGCCAGAACGCTGTTGGCTAGGGCGTTACTGGCGGGCCCGCTGGCCGGGCATCTCCCGGAACATCCGGCGCCACCCGGCGCAAGAGGATCGCCATGACCCGCTTCAGCACGCTACGCGCCACCTGGCTGGCATCCGCCTGCCTGACCGGCGCGGCACTGGCCCAGCAAAGCACCGTTGTCATCAACCAAAGCGGCGTCTCGGCCTCGGGAGCCTCCGGCAGCAGTGTCGTCGTCATCAATGGCCAGGTGCAGTCTTCCGTCGACGCCACCAAGGGAACGGGTCCCGAAAGGACCGAACGGCGCACGGTCGGGGCGTTTTCAAGCGTGCGGCTCAATGCCCCTGTCGAAGCGGTATTTTCGGCGTCGCCCACCGCGTCCGTTTCCATCACTGGCCCCGCGGACATCCTGCCGCTGATCGTGACCACCGTTGCAGACGGCAAGCTGTCGATCGGTCTCACGGCGCCGGTCGTGCTGGCCGCGCCGCTCAGGGTAGCCATTACCGGGCCATCGCTCCAGGCGGTCAGCATTCCCGGCGCCGGCACCTTGCGGGCGTCCGGGCTGCATGAGGCTTCCATCGACCTGCGCTTGTCCGGTTCCGGTTCGATCGTGGCCGAGGGGCAGGTCGGCAGCGTGCGCGCCGCCATCTCCGGCTCGGGCGAGGTGGACGCCAGCGCGCTGCGCGCGCAAAGGCTGGATGCGCAACTGAGCGGCTCGGGACGTATCCTCGGATACGCTTCGGATGCCGCCAGCGTGGCACTGACGGGATCGGGCGATATCGTGGTCGCCGGCAGGCCGCCCCAGCGCGCGGTCAGCCGGACCGGCTCGGGCCAGGTGTATTTCGAGTAGCCGCGCGCCGGATTGCTACCATGCGGCCAGCCCGTCCACGGCCTGTTGGGTGATGGCGACGCCATGCCGCACCGTGGCATCGCGCCAAGGCTGGGCCACCGGGATGAAGGCATCGAGCATGTCCGCCCGCAACTGCGCATAACGCCCGGTGCCGCGCTCCGCCCTGAAGCGCAGCCATTGGTCCAGACGCAGTGCATGCCCCATATTGCTGCCCCGCGTACCAAACTCGACCACCGCGCCCACCAGCGGCCGCTCCCCGAGGAAACGTTCGACGCCATGGAATACCAGCCCGCTATAGGCCGGCCGTGCCAGGCCGTGCGGGCGGACACCGAGCACGCGCTGCTCACCCCACCAGCTGGCGGCACGCGCCTGCTGGCCGCTGCCATCCGGGTTGAAGCACAGGAAGAAGGGTTCGCCGTACTCGCCGATGCCGGTATGCCAGTCGATCAGGCCGACCCGCCCGGCATGCGCCAGGTGCTCCCGCACGATGGTCTCCAGCGTCAGGTTTGACCACTCCCGGTGGTGGCCGCCGAACACCAGACCATCGGGGTGGCTGTACTGGCCGCGGGCGCGCGTGTCGAACAGGGCGTCGGCRCCATGCCTGGCCCCGTAGGCTTGCGCCGCGGCTTCCGCGTCGGCAACGCTGTCCCAGCTCCACTCCGCCGGAATCAGGCTGGCATGCAGTTCCGCATAGCCGGGATTGGCGGGAACCGGCTGCGCCGCGTCGAAGAGATGCGCGGCGAAGTTGCGATTCAGGTCGACATTGTTTTCGGTGGTGCGGGTGCCGTGCGCGAAGCCATAGGGATTGAGGCCGTGCACCAGCAGCACGCCCAGCCCCGCGGGCAATTGCCGGGCCGGCGCGCTGCGCAGCCATGCGACCTGCGCGGCCGAGCCGGCGTAGCCTTCCTGGCCATGGGTGCCACTGATCAGGACCAGCTGGCGCGGCGCGCGCGCGTCGCCGAGATGCGCCACGTCGATGGCCAGCGGCTCGCCGGCCGGCCCGCTGGCGTGCGGATGCGGGTAGACGCTGAGCGCCGCGCCGGCCGCATCGGCAGCCGCGCGGAACTTGTTGCGGGCGCCGGTGTAGTCCGGCGCGTAGAAGTCCGTGAAATCCATCGGGATATCGTCCGCGCTTATTCGGTGAAGGCGACGGTGACACCCGCCGCTTCGGCCGGCGGCACCACCAACAGGCCGTCGATTTCCGCGATACCGCGCACCTCGCCCGCCGCCAGTGCGGCACGCGCCGTTTCCAGCGCCGTCGTGCGCAGTACCAGCGCGACCATGCGGTCGCGCCCGTCGATCAGCGGCGGCACGCTGGCGCCAAAGCGGCGCACTGCCGCTTCCGGGCTTAGCACCACCACGGAGGCGCCCCCGGCGCGCAGCCGTTGCCCGTGCTGCCCCTGGCTCACGTGCTCGCTGCCAAACAGCCGCGCCAGCAGGCCAATGGTGCGCGCCGGGTCGGCTGCCGCGATCACGTATTCCGCGACGCCGGTCACGCCATTGGGATGCGCCTGCCAGTGGCCGCGCCAGACCAGCTCGGGCGTGAAGTGGTGGCAGAAGTAGATGCGGCCGTTGGGCACCTGGTGGGCCGCCAGCCGCACCGTGCGAAAGCGCGCGTCGGCGGTGGCGCCGGGCAGCTCAACCGGGCGCGTGAACTCGCGCGGGGGCCCTTCCACCTCCAGCCCGCGCGCCAGTATCTCGCGGTGCAGCCCGGTCGAGTCGGCGCTCTTGAAGACCAGCCCGGTCAGGCCCGGGGGCTCGGCCAGCAGGTCGCCGCGGCCCGTGGTGGCCTTGCCGGCTTCGAAGCCCAGCAACTCCAGGTAGTCCGTGTCGAAGATCGCCAGGTGGTTGCTCGACCCGAGGGAATGGTGGCCGCGCGGCGTGAGCTGGAAGCCAAGCCTGCGATAGCGGCTGGCCGCGTCATCCAGGCGTTCGTGGACATTGACGACCACGTGGTCGAGCAGCGGGATCAGGTTCGGCATTTCAGGGTTCCGTTTGAACGGGCGCGGGCTGGGATGGGATGGGATGGGAAGGCTATGTCCGCGGCCGGAGCGCATGGAGATTACGTGAGCCTGGCCCGTTACCCAACTGCGCGTTTCGTCTTTGCTTATGCGTGCCGATGCCATGCCGGGGCGGCAGCGCAGCGAGCGCCGCCACCAGCCAACTACCGTCTTTGCTTAGACGAAAAGCGCGTTTCCCTCGCGCGGCGGCGCCCCCTACACTCGCTGGCTGTCCAGCCTTAGTGCTTTTCTCGATCCTTGTGGAACCCCAGCCATGTCCCTGAC
>NZ_JBFTLX010000006.1:0-79805 GCF_056396665.1 Cupriavidus sp. 05T313
CGGTAGGACATGCCAGCCGAAGCCACCGCCCGTACGACGGAATCAATGTCGCCGAATAGCCTGATGGCTCTGCCCCCGGCAGGGTCGGCTTTCTTTTCGTTAGTTTTCTTTGCCGAACGCAAAGAAAAGTGACCGGCGTCCCCCCGCAGGGGGGATGTCGTATTCCTTTGGGTGCAAAAACAAACACCGCTCAAAAAAGTAGCGAAAACCCCCAATAAAAGCCCCCAACAGCCAACCAACCTTTTCGTTAGTTTTCTTTGCCGCCGAACGCAAAGAAAAGTGACCGGCGTCCCCCCGCAGGGGGGATGTCGTATTCCTTTGGGTGCAAAAACCAACACCGCCCAAAAAAGTAGCGACAACCCCAAAAAAAAGCCCCCAACAGCCAACCAACCTTCACCCCCCCACCGCCAAAACCCGATCCCCAGCAATCGTAGTCCGATGCAACTCCCGATCAAACCCATCATAGTCATTCATCGCCAGATGCTGCGTACACCGGTTATCCCACACCGCCAACGCCCCCCGCGTCCACCGGAACCGGCAAGTAAACTCCGGCCGCACCGCATGGCAGTAAAGGAACTGCAGCAACGGCGCACTCTCCTCCTCGGTCATGCCKTCGAAACGCAGCGTATAGGTGCTATTGACATAGAGCGCCTTCTTCCCGGTGGCGGGGTGGATGCGCACCACCGGATGCATGACCTCGCTACTGGCGCGCTCGTCGGTGCGTACATCCATCTTGTGCGCGGGATCGCCATTGTTGACGACCGCGCCGCCGGCGCCGTATGAACGCACCGGGCTATGCACGGCACGCAGCTTGTCCAGAACCTGCTTCATGCCGTCCGACAGCGCATCGTAGGCGCGATACATATTGGTCCACATGGTGTCGCCCCCATAGGGCGGAATCACGCGGGCGTACAGCGCGGACCCCAGCGGCGGGATTTCCGCATAGCTCATGTCGGTGTGCCACAGCCCGCCAAAATTGCGTTTGGTCTGCTCGGTCCTGCCCTTCATCACCGGCAGGATCTCGGGATGCCCTTGCAGCGCGCGGATGAACGGCACTTCCAGCATATCGCCAAAGCGCGCGCTGAATGCCTTGTGCTGCTCGGGCGTCAGTTCCTGGTCGCGAAAGAAGATCACCAGGTTGTCGTGCAGCGCCGAGCGGATCTCGGCGAAGGTCTCGTCGGACAGCGGCCGGGCAAGGTCGACGCCGCGGATTTCCGCGCCGAGCGCGCCGGCAATGGGGTGGATATCGATAAGGCGGTATTGCGACATGGCTTGTCTCCTTGGTGGTGGATGGGTTGTGGCTTTACTGGACCGTGATATTCGCGCTGCGCACCAGCGTGCTCCACTTGCGCGATTCCGCTTCGATATAGCGGCCGAAAGCCTGCGGCCCGGCGCCGGAGACGATGCCGCCCATCTCGTCGAGCTTCTTGCGCACGTCGGGCATCTTCAGCACGGCCTCCAGTTCGGTGTCGAGCCGGGCGACGATGGCCTTGGGCGTGGCCGCCGGCACCAGTACGCCAAACCATCCGGCGATCTCGTAACCCCGCAGGCCGGCTTCCGCCATGGTGGGCACATCGGGCAGCTGCGCGGAGCGTTGGGCGCTGGTGATGGCCAGCGCGCGCAGCTTGCCCGCCTTCACCAGCGGCAGCGCGGAGGGCATGTTGTCGAACATCACCGGCACATGCCCGGCCATGGTGTCGTTCAGTCCCGGCGCGCTGCCCTTGTAGGGGATGTGGGTCATCTTCACGCCCGAGGTGGTGGCGAAGAGCTCACCCGCCAGGTGCAGCGAGGTGCCGGCGCCCGGCGTCGCGTAGCCCAGCGGGGCTGGCTGCCGCCTGCCGTAGTCGATCAGGTCGCGCACCGAATGCACCGGCAGCGCTGGATTGACCACCAGCAGGTTAGGCACCGCCATCAGCATGGTCACCGGGGCCAGGTCCTTGAGCGGGTTGTAGGGCAGGTCCGGATACAGCGAAGGGTTGATGGCGATGGGGCCGATATTGCCCATTACGATGGTGTAGCCATCGGCCGGTTGCTTGGCCACGTAGTCCGTGCCCACGTTGCCGCCGGCACCCGCCTTGTTTTCCACCACCACCGGCTGGCCGAGCCGCTCTCCCAGCTTCTGGCCGACGATGCGCGCGAGCATGTCGGTCGAGCCGCC
Organism: Cupriavidus sp. 05T313; assembly: GCF_056396665.1. NCBI lineage: Bacteria > Pseudomonadati > Pseudomonadota > Betaproteobacteria > Burkholderiales > Burkholderiaceae > Cupriavidus > Cupriavidus sp. 05T313. Next base: position 2,159 of record NZ_JBFTLX010000006.1, read on the forward strand.
GGGCGGATATGGCACGACCCATTTGATCGGCTTGGCTGGCCAGGCATCGGCGGCCTGTGCGGCCGGGGCCAGCAGCGCGAGGGCGAGGATGGACGCAAGTGCGGGGGCGATGGTCTTCATCTTGTCTCCTGTGTGAGCGGTGAGGCGCGGTGCTTGCCGCCGCCTTCTTTCTGCTTTAGTATGTTCACCTAATGAACGAAGCGTGCTCTAGGTGAACGAAATAGCGGATGAAGAATAATAGATCGATCCAGCGGTGTCTAGCGATCCTGCAAGCGTTCCGCCACAACGGCCGGCCAACGCTGGCGGAGCTATCGCGCGCGGTGGACCTGCCGCACCCCACCGTGCTGCGGTTCCTGCTGACCTTGGAAGAGGATGCGTATGTGGCGCGGGAAGGCAATCGCTGGCGTCTCACCACGCGTATCTTCGAGATCGGCTTTGCCGCGCTGGAAAGCCTGGGCGTCACCGATGCCGTGCAGGAGGGGCTGCAGAAACTGGCCGACGCCTACTCCGGCACGGCCAACCTTGGCGAGGCCAATCCGGAGGGCGTGATCATCATCGGCCGGGCGATGGCGCCGGCCGAGCGGCGCCGGCTGGTGGTCATGAACCTGCGGGTGGGCAGCGTGCTGCCGGCGGGCAGCGCGCTGGCGACGGCCTTGCCCTTGCCGCCCGGCGAGTGGAGCGTGCTGGCCTACCCGGAGAGCAATCAGGTATCGGTTGCGGTGCCTCTGCCGGCAGCTGGCTCGCGGACATTGTCGCTGGGCATTTCCACCTCGGCGGGCGAAGCCACGCCAGAGCGCATCCCCGCCGAGATCGTGCCCGCGTTGCAGCAGGCCGCGGCCAATATCAGCCGGCTGATCGGGCTGGCCCCGGTATGACGGGGTTAGAATCCACCTTTGTTTTTCCTATGCAGCGGAGTCCACGTGCTGGCTGAGCAGCGGCAAAAATTCATTCTCGACCAGCTCGCCGCCAGCGGCGCGCTGGCGATCAGCGAACTGGTGAGCGAACTCGATGTCTCGCGCGAGACCGTCCGCCGCGACCTCAATGCGCTGGCGGCGCGCGGCCTGCTGATCCTCACCCACGGCGGCGCGCTCACACCCGAGCGGGCCGAGCCCGACACCCAGACCCGCGCCGCGGTCAATGCCGAAGGCAAGCGCGCCATCGGCATGCGCGCGGCGGAGCTGGTGCCCGACGGCGCCTCGCTGATCCTCGACTACGGCACCACCACCCACACCGTGGCCCAGGCCCTGCATGGCCACCATAACCTGCTGGTCTACACCAACGACATCACCATCGCCATGCTGCTCGGACGGCGCAACGGCAATCGTGTAGTGGTGCTTGGCGGGGAACTGCAGGATAACGAGGACGCTACCCACGGCTGGGACACCATCGAACAGCTGTCGCGCTACCACGCCGACTTCGCCTTTATCGGCACCGGCGGCATCACCGCCGATGGCCAGATGAGCGATTTCTCGCGCTCGGCCGCCGAGTTGCGCAGCCGCATGCTGCTGGCCGCCAGCGTGGCCTGCGTGGTGGCCGATCACACCAAGTTCGGCCGCAACGCCGGCGTGCTGGTCAAGCATTTCGACAAGGCCGCCTACCTGATCTCCGATATGGCGCCGGAACCTGAACTGGCGGCGGCGCTGAAGGAACGCGGGCCGGTGCTGCGGATCGCCTGAACGGGCGCGCCTAGGTGAGGCCGGCCACAAGCCCGAGGGCTGCCTCTTCCATTGCCTCAAGCGGCATGGGCGCGGCGGGAAAGCCCCGGCGCTTGCGCAGCCCGGCAATTTCATAGTCGATGCCGTGGCAATCCACGCCCAGCACGCGAACGCCGGCCGGGGCGGCCAGGGACATCGCTTGCACGAGTCCAGCCTCGGTGTCCGGCGGCACCTGCGGCAATGCCCGCCATGCATCGTCCCCGATCCAGCCCATGCGCGCGACGCCGCCGATAAACCGGATGGTTTTCGGGCTGATGCGGAAGAAGTGGAAATCCAGGGCCAGCAGAGGCTCGGCAGCCGGTTCATAGCGCAGGTATCGCGCCAACTCGGCTGGCCCCGGCTCGAAGCGGGCCGCATCGCCTGCCAGCGTCAGCCGGCGCGCGTTCTGCACGTCCGTGGCGCCCGGTTGCAGCACGGACAGGCTCACTCGCGGATCGGCCAGCAGATTCCGGGTGTGCTCGGCCAGCGCGCTGACGCAGATAACGGGTGCGTTGGCGTGGTCGGCCACGAAGGGCACGACCGTGGCATAGGGGTAGCCGGGCAGGGCGGCAGCGTTGGTGGCCAGGGTGCCGTAGGCCGCCTCGTGGATAAGACTGACCGCCTGATCGATGGGAATTTCCACGCGCTTGAGCCTCGTCCGGGAGCAATCCGCCGATTGTACGGCGCGCGGCTTCCCGCTGCGATCCGCTCCATGTGGCCGTTGATCGCACAAAAATACATGCAAGCGGCCTTTATATGTCTCCTCATCAAAGGTGTTTTGACTGTCGTGCGTGGCCGCGCCAATGCTAAGCTTCGCCCCTGGCGATACATCCAGTCCCAATCCTGAATGTATTGACATGCTCCGGCGGCGGCTGCCGCCGGACTTTGCCGCGTTTGCGCGCCCGAGCCGTTCCGGGCGCACCGTGGCATCCCTCGGCACGCCCGCCGGACAGGTATCCGTGGCGGCCGTCTCCTGCCAAGCACCAGCACATCGAATCGAAGAGACACTTGTGACATCCGCTTCCCTTGAAACATTCCTGGCCGGCGTTGCCCGGCGCGACCCCGATCAGCCCGAATTCCTCCAGGCCGTGAAGGAAGTCATGATGACGCTGTGGCCCTTCGTCGAGCAGCATCCGCGCTACGGCGAGCAAGCGCTGCTGGAGCGGCTGGTGGAACCCGAGCGCGTGATCCAGTTCCGCGTGRCATGGACCGACGACCGCGGCCAGGTCCAGGTCAACCGCGGCTTCCGCGTGCAGCACAGCTCCGCCATCGGCCCCTACAAGGGCGGCATGCGCCTGCACCCCACCGTGAACCTCTCGGTGCTCAAGTTCCTCGGCTTCGAGCAGACCTTCAAGAACGCGCTGACCACGCTACCCATGGGCGGCGGCAAGGGCGGCTCCGACTTCGACCCCAAGGGCAAGTCCGACGGCGAAGTCATGCGCTTCTGCCAGGCCCTGATGACCGAGCTGTACCGCCACCTTGGCCCGGATACCGACGTGCCCGCCGGCGATATCGGCGTGGGCGCGCGCGAGGTGGGCTTCATGGCCGGCATGATGAAGAAACTGTCCAACAGCTCCGCCAGCGTCTTCACGGGCAAGGGCATGGCCTTCGGCGGCAGCCTGATGCGGCCCGAAGCCACCGGCTACGGCACGGTGTATTTCGCGCAGGAAATGCTCCATCGCCGGGGGCGCGGCTTCAGCGGCCTGCGCGTTCTGCTCTCCGGCTCGGGCAACGTGGCCCAGTACGCCGCCGAGAAAGCCATCGAACTCGGTGCCAAGGTACTCACGGTATCGGACTCCGGCGGCGTGCTGCACTACCCCAAGGGCATGAACAGCGAGCAACTCGCCGCGCTGATGGCCTTCAAGAACGAATCGCGCGGGCGCCTGGCCGATTTTGCCGCGCAGCAAGACCTGCACTTCGAAGCCGGCCGTACACCCTGGCACGTACCGGCTGACGTGGCGCTGCCCTGCGCCACGCAAAACGAGCTGGACGGCAACGATGCCGAACGCCTGCTCGCCAACGGCGTGTTCTGCGTGGCCGAAGGCGCCAACATGCCCTCCACGCTGGACGCCGTCGACCGCTTCCTCGCCGCGCGCATCCTCTACGCGCCGGGCAAGGCCAGCAACGCCGGCGGCGTCGCCACCTCGGGCCTGGAAATGTCGCAGAACGCCATGCGCCTGTCGTGGCACCATGCGGAGGTCGACGAGAAACTGCACGCCATCATGAAAGACATCCACGGCAACTGCATCCACTACGGGCAGAAGGCGGACGGGTATATCAATTACGTGGAAGGGGCCAACGTCGCCGGGTTTGTGAAGGTGGCGGACGCGATGCTGGCGCAGGGGGTGGTTTGAACGCGGGCTTCCGCGGGTAAGCCGGGGAGCCTGGTGGTAAGCGAAGCGGGATGGGCGGTGGTGCCATCCCGCTTTTTATTGGGTGTATCGCCGAATCGCAGGATGGGCAGCGTCACGCTGACGGCCAGGGCGGGTCCTCCCAAGTCGAGACGCCGTGCGCATTAGAGGAACGGCAAAATGTTCGCCATCGCGCGCGTCACGTAGGTCTCCTTTTCCCCCACTGGCGCGTTGAAACCTTCAAAGGTCAGGATGGCGATGTGCATGGGAGGCCTCGTGCGAGTGGAGACGTTGTATTGCGCCGTCGTGGAACCGATAATCAATACATTCAAATAATTGTCATGGATACGTTCAGGCATGCCTCAGCCCCGCTACAAGCAACTGGTCGACCGTCTCGCGGCCGATATCCGTGCGCGGCGGCTGCGTCCCGGGACGCAACTGCCAACGCACCGCGAGCTCGCGGCTCGCGAAGGACTGGCGCTGGTCACGGCCACGCGCGTCTACGCGGAGCTGCAAGCGATGGGGTTGGTGAGCGGGGAGACCGGTCGCGGCACGTTCGTCAAGGAGGCGCTCCCTCGCGGACAAGGCATTGACTTGCATGCCTGGAGCGCTGACACGGTGGACCTGAGCTTCAACTATCCCTCGTTGCCGGATCAGGCAGACCTTCTCCGTGCAGCGCTGCGCCAGCTCGCTGCCGCAGGCGATCTGGAGGCCCTGCTTCGATACCAGCCCCACGGCGGGCGCGAGCACGAGCGGGCGACCGTGGMGCGCCACCTGGCTAGCCGGGGGCTGGCGGCATCGGCCGAAACCGTATTGCTCGTGAGCGGCGCGCAGCACGGGCTGACGACAACCGCCATGGCCTTGCTCGAGCCCGGCGACGTGGTGGCCGTGGACGCGCTGACGTACCCGGGATTCAAGCTCGCCGCCGAAGTCAATCGGCTGGAACTCGCCCCAATTCCCGCCGCAGGACATGGCCCGGATCTGGACGCATTGGCGGCGCTGTGCAGGCGACGGCGCGTACGCGCCGTGTACGCGATGCCGACGCTCCATAACCCGCTCGGCTGGGTGATGAGCGCAAGGCGRCGYCGSGAACTGGTCGCCATSGCTCGKCRGCATGGACTGATGCTCATCGAGGACGCGGCCTACGCGTTCCTGGCGGAAGGCGCCCCACCGCCTTTGGCATCGCTGGCCCCGGAGACGACGGTCTATGTGTCCAGCTTCTCGAAGAGTGTCGCCACCGGGCTGCGCGTCGGCTTCGTCTGTGCCCCGCGCGAATGGGTTCCCAGGCTGGAACGGGCCATCCGGGCCACGACCTGGAACACCCCGGCAACCATGACGGCTATCGCCTGCGGCTGGATCGAGGACGGCACCGTGGCCAGGCTCGAAGCCGAAAAACGGCGGGATGCCACGCTGCGGCAGGGCCTTGCCACTGAAGTCCTGGGCGGGCTGAAAAGGATCAGCCATCCCGCGTCGTACTTCGTCTGGCTTCCTCTGCCACAGGAAGTTCGGGCAGACGCGATCGCGATGGCGTTGATGCGCGAGCATATTTCCGTGTCGACGGCCCATCCGTTCGCGACGGCAGCGCATGTGCCTCATGCCATCCGGTTGGCACTCGGCTCCGTCGACCTGTCCACGTTAAAGCAGTCCCTGGAAACGGTGGCCCGTGTTGTTGCCGATCAGGCCTACTGACCCACGGATGCGGCGATGAAATCCGACAGGCAGGATTCGCTGGCCAAATCTCTTCGGGAGGCTGTCTGGCAGGTTCCGCACCAGGCGGCCGGGAGCGGCCATTCGAGGCCGCTCCTGCAACCGTGCCGCGTAATCGTACGGGGCCGCGTTCGGTAGTCCGGCCGATGGGGTGTTTTCCCTGTGTCTTGCATGTTGCGGCAGGCGATACACTCTGGCATTTCGGACGCCTTGACCGGACCTGATCCATGCCAAAACTTCTCTCGCTCTATCCCGCTATCGAACCCTATGAAACCGGCACGGTGGATGTCGGTGACGGCCACGTGGTCTACTACGAACGCGTTGGAACGCCCGGCGCCAAGCCGGCGGTATTCCTGCATGGTGGTCCTGGTGGCGGCATATCGGCCGATCACCGCCGCCTGTTCGATCCGGCGCGCTACGACGTCATGCTGTTCGACCAGCGCGGCTGCGGCCGGTCCACGCCGCATGCGGAGCTGGAAGCCAATACCACGTGGCATCTGGTGGATGACATCGAGCGCCTGCGCAAGCTGGCCAACGCCGACCGCTGGCTGGTCTTTGGCGGCTCGTGGGGTTCGACGCTCGCGCTGGCCTATGCGCAGAAGTATCCGGAGCGGACCAGCGAACTGGTGCTGCGCGGGGTATATACCGTCTCCCAGGCGGAGCTGGATTGGTATTACCAATACGGCGTCTCGGAGGTGTTTCCCGAGAAATGGGCCCGATTCCAGGCTCCCGTTCCGGAAGCCGAACGCGGCAACATGATGGCCGCCTATCGCAAGCTGCTGACCGGCAGCGATATGGAGAAGCGGCTGGAGGCGGCCCGCGCGTGGAGTGTATGGGAGGGGGAGACGATCACGTTGCTGCCCGATCCGGCCAACAGCGCGAAGCATGCCGACAGTCATTTCGCGCTGGCGTTCGCGCGGTTGGAGAACCACTACTTCACGCATCGCTGCTGGCTGGAAGACGGGCAGTTGTTGCGCGACGCGCCTCGCCTTGCCGGCATTCCGGGTGTCATCGTGCACGGCCGCTACGACATGCCGTGCCCGGCTCGCTATGCCTATGCGCTGCACCAGGCGTGGCCGGATGCCGATCTGCATCTGATCGAAGGCGCCGGGCACGCATGGACCGAGCCCGGCATCCTTGATCAGCTGGTTGCCGCTACCGACAGGTTTGCGGCGGCGGGGGCATAGCCGGGCGCTGGCAGCCTTGGGGCGCGGAGGCTGGTAACTCGCCACGACCGCGCCGCTCCCTTTCAGTTGCTGCTCACGGAGACCGTGTGGCGTGCGTCGCAGTGCTGCCGGCGCAGATTCTCCGTGGTTTCGCCAGTGCCGTCCGCACGCCAGCCCGGCGGCATCATCACGTAGTTGATCGCGGTCCACACATTGCCCGCCGACGCGATATCCCGGGCGAGGCTGACCCAGTGTTCGAACTGGTTGACGAGCGGATTGCGCGAGTGCGTCGGCGTCACGAGGCCGTAGCGGCAAGGTTCGTCGGCGCGTTCTTCGATATAGGTGCCGAACAGGCGGTCGAACACGATCAGCACGCCACCGTAGTTCGCGTCGAGGTAGTCGACGTTCGACGCATGGTGCACCCGATGCGCGGACGGCGTGTTGAATACGTATTCGAGCCAGCCGAGCTTGGGCATCCACGTGTTGTGCAGCCAGAACTGGTACAGGAGGTTGAACATCAGCGTCGCGAGCACGACCTCCGGGCGCACGCCGAGCCAGACGAGCGGGGCGAAGAACATCGCCGTGCCGGTCAGCTTGCCGGTCCAGCCGAGCCGGTAAGCAGACGACAGCGTCAACTGGTTCGGCGAATGATGGACCGCATGTGTCGCCCAGAAGAACCGGATGCGATGCGAGGCGCGGTGGTACCAGTAGTAGCAGAACTCCTGGCCGACAAACAGCAGCAGTACCATCAGCGCGCTGTTGATCGAGACCGTGAAGAGGCGATGTTCCCAGACGAAAGAGAAGATCGGCGTCGCCAGCGAAAGCGGCAGCAGCGCGAACAACTTGCGGCCGGCGAGATCGGCCAGCGACAGCCATGTTTCACTCCAGTCGAACGGCGTGCCGCTGTTGCGGTGCTTTCGCGTGAGCACGCAGGCCTCGACCAGCGAGACGGCGACGATGAACAACGTGACATAGAGCGTGATTTTTCCGGTAGTAAGCATGATGAGCACAGGTAAGGTCGGGGGGAAGGCGCGCCGTCTGCGGGAATGACCGCCGTCGCGCCGGATGAGCCAACTCTAGTGGGCGGGCGCGGCCAGGAACAGGCGGAAAGTATTTCGCCCGATGTCACCGAATCGGTCCGCCAGCGGGGGAGGCTTGCGGGCGCGGCGGATGGCAATCGGCGCGCACCGTCTCTGCGGTCCGGTGTAACACCGCGACATTTTTTCCAAGGCGATTAACTGGCGATGTCGTCCTATAGTTCGTCCCGTTGCCACGCCGCGGTGCGTGACCTGACCCGAACCGAACCAGAAGGACATCCGATGAAACCCCGTTACCTCCTCACAGCGACCGCCTCGCTGATCTTCCTCGCCAGCACCCCGGCCTTCGCGGGCTGGTCCGGCCACGGCACGGCCTATACGCCGCACGGCGTCTATAACGGCGCGCACTATGGATCATGCGGAGGCGGAAGCTGCTCGCATGCCGGCGGCGTCGTCGGTCCCTACGGCGGGCTCGCGACAAACACCGGCACGGTGTCCCGTACGGCGCCGGGGCAGTTTTCGAACTCCGGCACGGCAACCGGACCGAACGGCCGATCGGTTCAGCACGCTGGCGACACCAGTTGCTCGGGCGGTACGTGCTCGCATACGGGCAACCTCACCGGGGCCAACGGACAGACCGCTTCCACGGCGGGCAGCGTGACACGCGATGCGCCGGGGCAGTACTCGTCATCCGGCACGATCACCGGTTCGAACGGCAACACCGTCAGCCACGCGGCATCGACCAGCTGCGCCGGCGCTACGTGCGACCGCTCGGGGACCGCGACCGGTGCTTACGGCGAAACCGTCACGCACTCGGGCTCCGCGACCCGCGTTGCGCCGGGTGTCGTGACGACCGCGGGCGGCACGACGGTCGTGCATGGCGGGACCGTGACGACTGGTGGCACGGTGACGACCGTAGGTGCCACGGTTGCGGTCGGTGCCGCGCCGGTGGTCATCGCGCCTGCGCCGGTGGCTTATGTGCCGCCTCCGCCGGTAGCGTATGTGCCGCCCCCGCCGGTGGTCTATGTGCCGCCGCCCCCGCCGCCGAAGACGGTCTACGTCGCCCCGCCGCCGCCCAGGGTGGTGTACGTCGCGCCGCCGCTGCCGCCGAAGGTTGTGTACGCGCCGCGTCCCGTCTACGTGACGCGGGCGCCAGCTCCTGCGGTAATGGTGCCGGGACACTGGGTCGGCCGCGTCTGGGTGCCCGCGCACTGGGCGTGACCGCAGTATCGGATCGATCACCCACGCCGCCGGCGAGGGTCGGCTAAACCACGGAGAAAGCCATGAAGAAGATGATCGCGATGCTTATTTTGTGTATTGTTTCAGCAGGTGCGTCCGCCCAGAGCGTCGCGCCGCCCGCAGGAAACAGCGCAAGGGTTGAGCGTGCGATGCAGCAATTGCAGACGCGCTTCGCCACTGCCAACACGACGCACGACGGCAAGCTGACCCGAGACCAGGCAGCGGCCGGCATGCCGATGGTCGCCAGCCGCTTCGACGAAATCGACACGCAGCGGGCCGGCTACGTCACGTTGCCGCAGATCGAGCAATACCTGAGTCAGAAAATGATGGCCCGCTGATTCCCGGCCATCGCCGGAGACGCGCCATGGAGCAGGTGAACAGGATTATCGTGCTCGATGATGAAGCCGAGTTGCGCAACATGCTGCAGCGGTTCCTGACCGGGCACGGTTTCCAGGTGCGCGTGATCGCCGACGGCAAGCAGCTCGACCGCTATCTGCAACGCGAGCCATACGACCTGCTGGTGCTGGACCTGATGATGGAGCCGGAAGACGGCCTGACCATCTGCCGCCGGCTGCGCGCCACGGGACAGACGCTGCCGATCCTGATGCTGACCGCGAAGGGCGATCCGGTCGACAGGGTGGCCGGGCTCGAGACCGGCGCCGACGACTATCTCGCCAAGCCGTTCGTGCCGGACGAACTGGTGGCACGGATCCGCGCACTGCTGCGCCGCCAGAAAATGGCGGCGGGCGATCCGACCGTGACCTCGCAGACCCTGCGCTTCGGCGAATTCGAGTTCGATGTCGGCAAGCAGGCGCTGCTGCGCCGCGGCGAACCGGTCGAGGTGCATTCCGCGCAGATGCTGCTGCTGCATGCGCTGGGCTCGTCGCCGAACCGGGCGGTGAGCCGCGATAACCTGCTTGCGCGGGCCCGCGGCCGCGATCACGACGCGCTCGACCGCAGCATCGACGTACAGATCCTGCGGCTGCGCCAGATCGTCGAAGACGATCCTTCCAAGCCGCGCTTCATCAAGACCGTGTGGGGTGTCGGCTACATGCTGGTGGCCGGCATCGAGTCGTAATGCGGCTCGCGCTGCCCCGTTCGCTGCTCGCGCGCAACATCGCCTTGCTGGTGGGGCTGGTCATGCTCACGCAGGTCTGTTCGCTCATTGTCTTGCTGCATTTCGTGCAGCGCCCGCACATCGAACGCGCGGCGAACATCTTTTCCGATTACGTGAAGCTGCTCGACGGCGTGTTTGCCGCCATGCCGCCCGATGAGGGCCGCGCGGCAGCCGCGCGGCTCGGTGGGCAGGCGCAGCCGCCGGAGCATGTGGTACAGGATCCGCACCCCAGTCCGATCCGTATTTTTCGTACGTATCAGCGCGACGTCTTCGTCGATGCATTGCAACGCTATCTGCCCCCGGACATGCCGGTGCGATGGCAGACGGGCGACGGGGAGCGGCTATGGATTCGCGTGCACGTCGCCGGCACGCCCAGCTGGATCGCCTTGCCGGTGGCCGAAGACGCACAGGCGAGCGGCATCACCGCCGCGCTCGTGCTTTCAGTGGCCTTCGCGTTGCTCGCGGCGCTGACGGGCTATCTGATCCAGCTGCATATCAACCGTCCGCTGCAGGACCTGGCGCGGGCCGCGCGTCACCTCAGCGCCGGCGAAGCCCCGGTGCCGCTGCCCACCGACGGACCGACGGAAATCGCCCAGGTAAGCAGCGCGTTCAACCAGATGACGCAGGCATTGCAGCAGGCCGATGCGACGCGCACGCTGATGCTGGCCGGCGTGTCGCACGACATCCGCACGCCGCTGACCAAGCTGCGTCTCGCGATGGCGATGGCGATTCCGCGCGGCGCCGACGAACCCTTCGTGGCATCGGTGGAAGGCTATCTCGATCAGATCGACACGATCCTTCAGCAGTTCATGGACTACGCGGGCAGCGGCGAACGCGAGGTGCCGGAGCCTGGCGATCTCAATGCGCTCGTCAGTCAGCTGGCGGCGGATTTTGCGGGGCTCGGGCATGAATTCGAGCTGTCGCTCGGCGACATACCGGCGATTTCGTTCAGGCCGGTGAGCCTGATGCGCCTGCTGATGAACCTGATGCAGAACGCGGTCGTCTACGGCCGAACCGGCCTTTTCATCCATACCTGGGCCGAAGGCAAGTCGGCGTATGTGGCCGTATGCGACCGGGGCAGCGGCCTCGGCGCGGAGGAGCTTGAGCAGCTCAAGGCACCCTTCAGCCGCGGCAGGAACGCGCGCGGCCATTCGGGCGGCACCGGCCTCGGGCTCGCGATCGTCGAACGCATCGCGCGCCTGCACGGCGGCTCACTGCAGTTCCGTGCACGCGACGGTGGCGGTCTCGAAGCGGTCGTGGCATTGCCGCTTGACCGGCATTTCGCGTAAGGCCGAGCTCACGCATCCACGCATCGACGCAGCCATGCGTCCCATATGCCCGAGCGCAAGGCAAGGGTGACATCGGGCGACATAATTGCCGCATGGCGGGCGTAGCCGGTTTCTCCCATACTGGCTTCAGCGGGTTGCGGCTGACTCCGATAGCCAATGAGCCGCACCCTGGCAGGCGTGATCTCCGATGGCTTGTGATCCTGCGGATCGAATGATTGTCGGCGACATTCTTACGGCTTTACGGCTTTACGGCAATTGACGGCACGATGGTGCCGAGGACGGATCGACATGCAGACTTCATTCAAATCCCTCGCAGACCGCGCCACGCGCGTGGCGGTTGCAGCTTTCGCGACGGCATCGCTCTTGACGGCGGGCTGTGCCTGGGGCGATACAGGTGTGAATCAAGGCGTGAATCAAGGCGTGAGCCAGGCCAGCGTCCAGGCGCAGGTGCGCGCGGACGTCATCTATGTGTATTCGTTCGATGCGAGCCCGGATCAGGTGAAACTGGACAGCGGCATGGGCCAGAAGCTGAAGACGATGGCCGCTGGCGGTTCGGCCGCCAGCGAGCAGTCCCAGAAGGCGCGCGAAGCGCGTGAGCAGGTGTCTGACGAAATCGTGCGCAAACTGCAGTCGATGGGGCTGCACGTGGTACGCGCGGACGGCCCCGTGCCCGCGGACAGCAATGCGCTGATCGTCGAGGGAGGCTTCCAGAAGATCGATGAGGGTACGCGCCGGCGTCGCTTGCTGGTCGGTCTTGGCGCCGGCAAGAGCGAGGTTCGCGCATCGGTCCAGATCATGTACAAGCCCGCGAACGGTTCGCCGGTGCTGCTGCGAAGCTTCTCCGCCGATGCGGACAGCGGCCACATGCCGGGCGTGGCCGAGACTGCCGGCGTCGGCGCGGCCGCGGGCCATCTCGCGGAGTCCGCCGCGGCGGACTCGGGCCTGCATGGCATGTCCGAGGCGAAGCGCGACAGCATTTCCGCGGATGCCGCGCGGTTGGGCGATTCGATTGCGAAACAGGTGGCGGCCGCGATCTCTGCGAACGGATGGATGCCGGTCGGGCAGGCGGATTGAGGGGAGCATGCGAGCAATGCGCGGCCGCTGCCTGGACCAAATGGCTGATCCCGGATACGGATTTGATCTGGGCGACTTGTCTGGTCTTGTGACTTGTTGAGGCGGCAGGCCGCGCTATGTCGCTGTTTGTTGTCTGGCATGCATGACCGCTGGCCAGCTGCCATCCGCAATCAGGGCATGCACGGTTTCCACCAGCAGTTCCTGCACCGCGGACGCCGCAATCGACAGCGGCATGGTGGCCGAGCGGCACAGGTAGACCGGGCGTGAAACGGCTGGCTGACCGATGCGTGCTGCCGACAGCAGACCTTGGAGCACTTCGGAGGAGACCGACGCGTAGGAGAGCACCGTGTAGCCGATACCCGCCGACGCCAGTGCAATCAGCTCCGGGATGGTATTGACTTCGGCCAGGATGCGCAGGTCGACTTCGTGTGCCCGCAGATAGCCGTCGAGGAGGGCGCGAAGTCCGTGCTCACCGGCAGGCAGGATCATTGGATACTTGCTCAGGTCCCGGAAGCGGACAGTCCTGGTCAGCGGCATGGCGCTTTTGCCGCCGCTGGCGAACTGCCCCGCTGGCGCCACAAGGACAAGATCCTCGTCTACCAGATGGCTGCACAGCAGGCCGGAATCGGTCTTGTTCTGGAACGTCAGGCCGATGTCGATATGTCCGGTCAGCAGGTGGCTGGGGATGTAGCCCGTGCTGAGTTCAATGACTTGCAGCCGCACCTTGGGCCAGCGCCGGATGGTCTCCCGGACCAGCGGAACCGTCAGGATCTTGGCCATCGATTGCGGCAGGCCGATCGCCACCCGGCCCTCGGGATCGTTCATCACGTCACGCACGTGCTCGCAGGCAATGTCGAGTCGCCTCAGGATGTCGCGGGCGTGAATCGCCAGGCGCTGGCCAGCCGCGGTCGGCACCACGCCCTTGTGACTGCGCGTGAACAACGCCACGCCCAGCGCTTCTTCCAGATGCCTGATCTGGATACTCAGGGCGGGTTGCGCGATGTGCAGGACTTCCGCCGCACGAGAGATCGAGCCTGCCGTCGCCACGGCAAGGAAGCACTGCAACCCACGCAGATCTACCGGCATTCCCAATGCTGTCTCCCATCATCGCTGCCGGTGCTATGCCGGCGCGTGCGACTGCGCCAGTCCAGTCTCGCAACCCCCCGGTTCCGAGGGTATATCGCGAAATGATAGCCGGCATAAAGAATATATCTTGGACATATATCCCGCGGAAAGCAATAGTGCGGTCCTGGGCCCGCCGCGCGGCGTACGCGGATCGGCGCCGACATTGATGGGAGATGTGATGAGAATCACTCGCCGTACTTTTTTGGCAGGCACAGGTGTCGCGCTGTTGTCGCGCCCGCTCCTGGCGAGCCAGTGGCCCTCGCGGCCAATCCGGCTGGTCGTGCCATTTGCGGCCGGCGGGCCCGGTGATTTCGTGGCGCGGCAGATCGCCTTGCCGCTGGCACAGAGGCTTGGCCAGCCGGTCGTGGTGGAGAACAAGCCCGGAGCCGGCGGCAACCTGGGTACGCAAAGCGTCCTGGATGCGAGCGCCGATGGCTATACGATCCTCCTCAACACCGTAGGCATGCATGCCGTCAACCCGCTGATGTTTCCCGACCTGCGCTTCCAGCCACGGCGCGACCTGACGGCCGTCGGCGTGATCGCCACCGTGCCGAACGTGCTGGTGGTACACCCCACCAAGCTCGATGTCAGCGGCCTGGGCGACCTGGTCCGGCTTGGCCGGCAGCGGCCGGACCGCCTCAGCTACGCTACCTATGGCGCCGGCAGCTCCCCGCACATCTATGGCGCCCTGCTGTTGAAGGAGGCCGGATTCAGCGCCGTGCCGGTGCCCTACAAGGGCAGCGCGCCAGCCAGCAGCGATGTCATGGCGGGCAATGTGGACTTTCTCTTTGACAGCATGACCACATGCATCGGCCAGATCAAGGGCGGCAAGCTCAAGGCGTTGGCAATCACCTCGGCCGCCCGTTCCCCCCTGCTGCCGGATGTGCCGACTCTGCAGGAAGCTGGCTACCCGGCGCTGGACCTCAAGTTCTGGCTTTCGCTGCAAGTCTCGGCCAGGACACCGGGCACTGTCGTGAGGGCGCTGCGCGAGGCCGTTGCCGAATGCACCCAGGATGCCGCCTTCGGCAAGGCCCTGGTTGCGCGCGGCGCCGAACCGTTCCAACTGGCGCCGGCGGACGTCCAGGACTTTGTCAACCGCGATTCCGCACGCTGGACGGCGCTGGCGCGTTCCATCGACATCAAGCCCGAATAGGGTAGCCCGCGGGGCCGCGATCCGGCCCCGTACGTTGGCACCATGCCGCGCGCGGTACGGTGCCGGCATCGAACCGCTCCGGATGGATACACATGACTGGACTACAGGGAATTCGCGTACTGGACCTGAGCAAGGTGCTCGCCGGCCCGCTGTGCGGCCAATACCTGGGAGAGCTGGGTGCCGAAGTCATCAAGGTCGAGCCGGTGGGCCGCGGTGATGACACGCGCGCGTGGTTGCCACAGGACCGCGGCGAGTCTGCCACCTTCCTGGCCGTCAACCACAACAAGCGCAGCCTGGCGGTTGACCTGAAGACCGGGGAGGGCAGGCAGATCGTGCAAACGCTGGCGGCCCGCGCCGACATCGTGCTGCAGGGCTTCGGCAGCGGAGCCGCCGCCCGGCTGGGCGTGGWCTACGAGACGCTGTCGGCGCGGAACCCGGCGCTGATCTACTGCGAAATCTCAGGCTACGGGCGTGCGGGGCCGTTAGGCAAGGAGCCTGGCTACGATGTGATGCTGCAAGCGTTCAGCGGAATGGTCAGCACCATGGGCGAATCCGGCGGCAAGCTCGCGCGCGCGAGCTTCTCGCCAGTGGACCTGGGTACCGGCATGCACGCTCTGAGCGGCATCCTGGCCGCGCTGCTCGAGCGCCAGAAGACCGGCAAGGGCATGCTGCTGGAGGTGTCGTTGCTGGACACGGCCATGGGGTTCATGGGCTATCTGGCGCAGAACTACTGGTGCAGCGGGAAGCTGCCACGGCCCATGGGAACAGCGCATCCAGCCATGGCGCCCTATCAGGTGTTCGAGGCCGCCGACGGGCCGGTCATGATCGGCGTCGGCAACGATGCCCAGTGGCGGCGTTTCTGCGCGGTTGCCGGGCTGCATGACGCCGTCGACGCACCCCGGTTTGCCACCAACGCGGCACGCGTCGCGCACTTCGACGAAACCGTGGCCATGGTGCAGGCGCGAATCGTCACGCAGCCGGTTGCGTACTGGCTGGATGCGCTGCGCAAAGCCGGCGTGGCTTGTGCCCCGATTCATACGCTGGGTGAGGCGCTGGCGCATCCGCAGCTGGATGCGCGCGGCCTGATTGTCGAGTCCGAGCACCCGGTGCTCGGCAAGATCCGCAACATCGGCCTGCCAGTCCGCTTTCGCGGTGAAGACCGCAAGGCAAACCGTCCGCCCCCCCTGCTCGGCGAGCACACCGATGAGGTGTTGCGCCAGGCTGGCTATGGACCCGGCACCATTGCCGAACTCAAGGCCAGCGGCGTGGTCGCTGCCGCCAACGCCCCCGAAGCCAGCCTCGGGCCCACAGCTTTGCCACTTACGGACCAGTGACTGCCATGTCTTCCGTTTCCTATGAGGTTCGCGACCGCGTCGCGGAAATCCTGCTCGACAGCCCACCCGTCAACGCGCTGAATGAAGAGATGATTGACGCCTTGCTGCAGGCGCTGTACCGCGCGGCCGAAGACAGCGCGGTACGCGCGGTGATCCTTGGCAGCGCGGTGCCACGGCGATTCTGCGCCGGGCTGCAGCTGGGCGAATTGGTTGGCGCTTCGCCAGCACGCAGCTACGCGCTGGTCGACAAGCTGTACAACGGCTTGTGCGATGCGCAATTCCGCCTTGGCAAGCCGTCCATTGCAGCGGTTGGCGGCACCGCGCGCGGCGGTGGCATGACATTGGCCATTCACTGCGACATGATTGTCGCCGCCGATACGGCTTCCTTCGGCTATCCGGAAATCGATGTCGGGCTGACGCCGGCCATTCACTACACACATCTGCCTCGCATCGTTGGCCGGCACCGCGCCTTTGACCTGCTGTTCACGGGGCGCACCTTTGACGCAGAGGAAGCCATGTCATTGGGGCTGGTCAGCCGCGTGGTTCCCGAGCAGGACGTCATGGAAGAGGCGCGCGCACTGGCGCAGGTCCTGTGCCGGAAGTCGCCGGAGATCATGCGGATGGGGCGGCTGGCATTCATGCGTGCGAACGACTCCGACTACCGTCGCGGCGTGGCTACCGCTGTCGAGTCGTTTGGCAACGTCATCGCGACCGAAGATGCAAGAGAGGGCCTCGCGGCGTTCGTGGAAAAGCGCAAGCCCCGCTGGCAAACCTGATATCCGGCAATCGGCAATCGGCATTCGGCAATCGCCGATAAGCGCCACGCGGACCCTGTTGCCCGAATCGAACCTCCATGAAGGAACAGAAGATGTCGCACCTGTCAGACACCGGATCGGTTCAACGCACTGACGAGGCATTCCGCAAGGAAATCCGCGCCTTCCTGCGGGACGCGGTGCCGCCCGATATCCGCGCTGCGACGCGCGCCCATTGCCTTGTCACCCGGGAGCAGGCGGCCCGATGGCATCGCATTCTGCATGCGCGCGGCTGGGCGGCGCCGGGTTGGCCGGCCGGGCACGGCGGGCCGGGATGGTCGCTGGTGCAACAGGCCATCTTCCGGGAGGAGCTGGCGGCCAGCGATGCGCCATATATCGAAAACCTCGGCATCGATACCATCGGCCCAACCTTGATCCGCCACGGCACACAGGAGCAATGCCGCCGATTCCTGCCCGGGATGCTCTCCTTTGACGATTTCTGGGCACAGGGCTATTCGGAGCCCGACGCCGGCTCGGACCTGGCCGCGCTGCGCACCACGGCACGCCGCGATGGCGACGCATGGATCGTGAATGGCTCCAAGATCTGGCAAAGCCTGGGGCATTGGGCCAACTGGGCCCTGGTGCTGGTACGCACCGATCCGACCGCGTTGCGCAAGCAGGATGGCATCTCCGTGCTGCTGATCGACTTGCGCTCACCCGGCGTGACGGTACGGCCGATCCGCTATATCAACGGCGCGTTGTTCCACGTCCAGATGTTCTTTGACGATGTGAGGGTGCCTGAAGCCAACCTGGTCGGCAAAGCGGACGGCGGATGGGCCATCGCCAAGGGACTGCTGGTGATCGAACGCCTGTTCGTGGCTCGGGTGGCTGAGTGCAAGGCGGAGTTGGCCCGCGCCGCGGAACTGGTCCGGGCGCGGCGCAATGAGGAAGGCCAGCCTGGGAACATGGAGCACGCCATTGAGCATGCCCTGGTCGCGCGCCGCCACGCCGCGTTGGACATTCGCCTGCGCGCGCTCGATGCGGCGTGGTGGCCGGCCGTGCGGCAGGCAGCGGACGGGGGCAGTCCCGACCTCGAAGCGTCCCTGCTGAAACTCGAAGGCATTCAGTTGCTGCAGGATCTTCATCTGTTCCGCATGGATGCGCATGGTGCCGCCTCCATGCCGTTCGATCCTGAAGCGTTGGAAGGCCGGCCGCAAGCCGGGCAGGAGCCCTCGGCCCACGCAGGCAACACGACTCTGCATATGTGGCGCTATCGTGGCAGCTCGCTGGCGGGCGGTTCCTCGGAGATCCAGCGCCAGATCGTTGCAAAGGCAATATTTGCCGGGCAGACCGAGCTCGACCGGCCGCGCAACGATCATCTCGGCGAAGAGCAGGCCATGATGGCCGATACCGTGCGCCGCTGGCTGGATGGCCACTACAGCTTCGAGCGCCGGCAGAAGATCATCGGCATGCAGGGCGGCTTCGACAATGAGGCCTGGGCAGGTCTCATCGGTCTGGGCTTGACCAACCTGGCAATGCCGGAAGCGTTTGGCGGCCTGGGCCGGTCCATGGAAGACCTGTTGCCTCTAATGGAAGCACTGGGGGAAGCGCTCGTGCTGGAACCTCTTCCGTGGAGCGCGGTACTCGGGGTCCAGGCCCTTCTCGCGCTGCCGGCCAGCACCACGCGCGATGCGCGGCTGGCGGCGCTGGCCAGTGGCGATGCGCGTTGCGCGGTGGCCTGCGGCGATGAGCCCGTCGCGGGGCGGGCGCTGCGCCCGACGATCACCGCGCGGCGGGTTGGTGGAGGCTGGCAGCTCGATGGTCTCAATCCACTGGTAATGGGTGGCGCCCAGGCGCACCACTTCATCGTCGCCGCGAAGCTGGAAGACGGCAGTCTTGGGGTATTCGACGTGCCGGCGGAAGCCGGTGGTGTCGTGGTACGCGCTTATCAGCTCCACGACGCGCGCGGCGCGGCTGACGTGCGGCTGGACGGCCTTGCGCTGGCGGCCGGCGCCTTGATCGGCCGGGGGGACGACGCGTTGGCGGCAATGGAGCATGCCATGGCACTGGCCACCATCGCCCTGTGCGCTGAAAGCGTCGGTGCCATGCGGCGCGTGCTGGGCATCACCGTCGAGTACCTGCGCACACGCAAGCAGTTCGGACGCACCCTGGCGGAACAGCAAGTCTTGCAGCATCGCGTGGTCGATCACTATCGCGCCTGGAGCGGTGCACGTCATCTGGTGCGGCGGGCATTGATCGGCTGGCATGCCGCGCTCCCCGGCGAACGCAGGCGCCGGGTCAGCGCGGCCAAGTACCTGTCCGGCATGGCTGGTCGCGCTATCGCGTTTGATGTCTTGCAGCTGCATGGCGCTGTCGGACTGCAACACGAGACGCCGGTCAGCCATTACAGCAAACGGCTCATCGGCAATGAGCTGCTGCTCGGCAATGCCGCCATGCACCTTGGCCGCTTCGCCGAGGCCGCGGATGCGGCACCCGTGCCCTGACATGGATCGGTCGGAGAATCCGAAGCAGTACATCCAGGAGACAAACAGTATGAGAGCACTCTGTCCATCGGGACGTCCGGTAGTGTCCTTCGCCTGCGGCCTTGTGGCGCTGGCGTTTTCCGCTGTCGCGGGTGCGCAGTCCGAGACCGCCTGGCCGACACGACCGGTCACGATCGTCGTACCGGGTGCGCCTGGCGGTACGATCGACATTCCCATCCGCCTGCTGGCATCAAAGCTCGGTGCACGCCTGGGCCAGCCCATCGTCGTCGACAACCGACCCGGCAGTGGCGGCATCATCGGTACGCAAGCCGCCTTGCGTGCGCCGGCCGACGGCTATATCCTCCTGGCCGGCAACGTTGGCCCGCAAGCCATCAACTACAGCGCCTACAAGCGCCTCACGTACCAACCATCGGATTTGACGCCGATTACCGATGTCATTGCCTTTCCCAATGTCCTGGTGGTCAATGCCCAGTCGCCGGTCAAGAGCGTGGCTGATCTTGTCGCCCAGATGAAGCAACACCCCGGCAAGCTGTCCTTCGGCTCCGCGGGCATCGGCCAGACCAGCCACCTGGTGGGCGAACTCTTCAAGATACGCACCGGCACGGATGCCATTCACGTGCCATACAAAGGCTCCACGCCTGCCACGACCGCCTTGCTTGCGGGGGAAACGACGTTCCAGTTCGACAATCTGACGCAGGCGCTGCCATATATCCGCTCCGGCAAGCTGCGCGCACTAGCGGTGGCCGCGGCGCAGCGCGTGCCGAGCCTGCCCGATGTGCCGACCATGGAGCAGGCCGGATTTGCCAATTTCGTCTCGACGGCATGGATTGGCATCTTCGTCGCTGCAAAAACGCCTCCCGCCGTCGTCAGCCAGCTGGAACACCACCTCGCGGCAGCCATGCGCGATCCCGACCTCCTGTCACAGCTGCGGCAAATGGGTGGGATTCCGGGCGGGCAGTCACCGGCAACGTTTTCCGCCTTTGTGGCTGGCGAGCGGGAAAGGTGGGGAGAAGTCATTCGCGCATCGAACATGACGCTTGATTGACGAATATGTCTACCGCCGACTCCCCGACCCCGCCGTAGCCGGGCAGGGCGCGCGGAAGCCGTGGCTACGCCGAACGCGGGCCAGGGAAGTCGGGTTTGTGCTTCTCCATGAAGGCGCGCGCCCCTTCGCGGGATTCCCCGGCGCCGTCATGCAGGCTGTGCGCCTCGGATAGAATTTGATGCGCCGCCATGGCGCCGGTGCTGACCGGCCGGGTGCCGCCGGGTAGCTGACAGCCATATCAACTTTCGAAATCCAGCATGAACATTGCGCTTGAAAGCCCGACGCAAGCAGAGGTGATCCGGCTTATCGACGAACTCGACGCGTACCAGAAGCCCCTATATCCGCCGGAGAGCCATCACGGCATCGATATCGAGGCGCTGTCGCAACCCAACGTGCTGTTTGCCGTGGTGCGGGACGGGCAGGGCGTTGCCGTCGGTTGCGGCGCGATCGTCTTGCAGCCGGAGTTCGGGGAAATCAAGCGCATGTACGTGCGCCCGGAACATCGCGGCGGCGGCATTGCGCTGGCCCTGCTGACCCGGCTCGAAGGCGAAGCTATCGCCAGGGACTGCCCGCGCTTCGTGCTGGAGACCGGCGTGAGCCAGCCCGAGGCACTCGCCCTGTACGGCCGGGCGGGTTACGTCCGGTGCGGGCCGTTCGGAACCTACGCCGACGACCCCCTCAGCGTGTTCATGCAAAAGGACGCGGCCCGGCCGGCCGGCCAGACCGCGGCCACACGGAGCAAATAGCCCTGGCGGTGACGCGCGGGCCGGGTATCATCTGCCTCGCTCGTCACTTTGTCCAGTCAGGATGTTCCGTACTCCCCCCATCATTTGTTCCCGACAAGGCCGCCGCGTTGCCCGGCTTTCCCGCGTGCTCGGCGCCGTGGCACTGGCGTTCGCCTGCACCGCCGGCATGCCGCCTGCCGCGCTGGCCTACGATATCGGCGAAGTCATCGACGCCATGCGCCTGGGCCGGTATCCCCTGAACGCGCCGGAGCGGCGCGTGTGGGGCACCGAGAACGCGCGCGATGCGCTGCTGGTCGGGCAGGTCGAGAACCGCTTGTTTTTCTATCGCTACCTGCGCGAAGGCGGGACATACGCGCTGGCGTTCCGCTCGCCGGCGCTGGTGATCGATCCGGACGCATGGCGTGCGTCGCGCGAGGAGAGGGTGACGGTGGCCCAGCCCAGGGGCGAACAGGTTTTCTACTGGGTGGCCTATGCCTACAGCGAATCCGATGGCAAGCAGGTGAACGGCTACCTTGTCGACGCCACGGGCGAGGCCGCCACGGTGCGCGCCGATGCCGGCACGGCCACGGTGACGAGCACGCGGCCCTGGGACGCGGCACGACAGGCCCAGGCCATGGCGACCTTGCGCGGCGCCCTGGTGAGCTATCCGAGCCGGCTTGCGGCCGTGCCGCCCGATGTGCGCTTCGTGCAGCAGGCGCCCGCCGATACGCTGGCGGCCTTCCGCGCGCTGCACCAGGCGGCGCGTGCCATACCCCGCGCGAAGACGGCGGAATTCGGCCGCGCGCTGGCGCAGCTGCGTACCTTCGTCATGGAGCACGACTACCGCGAGATCGATCCCGGGGGCGAAAGCGCCGGCACGCTGCTCGCCTTGAACGACTATGCATTCTGGCTGGCCGAGACAGGCGACGCGGCCCAGGCCGACCTGATCCTGGGCGAGGTGCTGCGCCGGGACCCGTCACGTACCGCCGCCTACCTGAACCGCGCGGATGCCCGCTGGCAGCAAAGCGGACGCGAACGCGAGCCGCAAAGGCGCGACTATTACCTGGCGCTGGCGCGCGAGGACTACCGCCAGTACTGCACCCTGCGGATGGCGTCGAATACGGCCATCCCGTCTAACGTGGCAGCCCGCATCGGCGCCGCGCTGGGCGAGCCGGCGTTGACGCCGGCCACGTGCCGGCCGCGGCTGGAGATTTTCGCGGCGATCAAGGCGGGCGACCTGGAAGCGGTGCGCGCGCAGCTTGCGCGTGGCCAGGATCCGGACGGGGTCAACGAATATGGCGTGTCGGCGCTGGGCTCGGCGGTGTACCACAAGCAGGCGGAGATCGTCCGCACCTTGCTGGCAGCCGGCGCCAAGGCGGACGGGCCGGGCACGGGCCGGGCCATGCTGGCCGGCGCCATGCCGGTCGGGCGCGATACGCGTCCCCCGGCGCAGCGCTACGCCATCGCCGACATGCTGCTGGCGGCGGGCGCCTCGGTGGAGGCGCCCGACCACAACGGCACGCCCTTGCTGATCACGCGTACGTCCTACTACGGCGACGATCGCGACACGCTGGAGTACCTGCTGTCCCACGGCGCCAACCCGAACGCGCGCGACAAGCAGGGTCGCAGCGTGCTGCACGCAGCCATCTCCAACTACCGTACCCGCTGGTTCGCCGAACAGTTGCTGGCCAGGGGCGCCGACATCAACGCGGCGTACATCCGCATGTATTACGGCGCTAGCCCCCAGTGGGAAACGCCCTTGCTGGAGGCGCTGCGCGCGTCGTACGCCGAGTTGAAGCCGGGCGCGGCCCTTGCCGTGCCGGAACGCGTGGCCTTTGCGCTCGATCATGGCGCGGATGCTTCGGTGGGCGGCTACGGCGTCAAGACCGGGGTGGCGCGCAACGGCATGGACGAAGCGCTGAGCCTGTCCGCGCGCTACCTGCAGCCGGCGCTGGTCGACCGGCTGGCGCAGGCTTCGCGCAAGCCGGCGGCGCCGCTCACCAGCGAGCCCATGTCGGCGCTGTTGCGTACGTGGAGCGAACTGGAGTTGCGCGCGGCCGCCAGCAAGGAGAGTCCTGCCTGGGACGGACTGCGGGCCAGCGCGCGTGCCGTGGGCGAGCGGATGGTTGCCGCCGGCGTCAGCCTGAAGTACCTGGACAGCGCGCAAGGCATGAAGAACAACGGCATCGCGCCGCTGAGCTTGCCGTGGCTGCCGGACGACCTGTACCTGGCATGGCTGAAGGCAGGTGCCGACCAGACCGACCGCACCGATGCGGGCGTGCGTATCGCAGGGGTGGACCAGCCCGATGCCTTGCCGCTGGTGACCATGATGATGATGGGCCAGCAAGCCAAGGTGAAGATGCTGCTTGCACACGACGGCGCGCTGTATCGCGACCCGCGGCGCTGCGGCATGGCGGTGGCGGACTTGTTGTCGTGGCGGTTGGGCCGTGGCGCCGAGGCCAGTCCGGAGCTGGCGGGCGCGGTTAGCCAGGTGATGGATGGCGCTGCCAGGGCCGGCAACTGCGATATGAGCATGACGGCGCGCGCCAGGCCTTTTGCCGGCGAGCGGGCCGACGAGCTGGCGCGGCGCGTGGCCGGGAGCGTTGCCGTCCGGTAGACGCGGCGCGGTCGCGGAACTAGCCGGGCTTTGCCGTACGCCGTCTGCCTGGCCGGTGTGCTGCCATGCCATTCATCAGCACATCGATGACCTGTTCCGCATGCTGGTCCGCCTGCGCGGGCGTCATGGGCCCCACGCCATAAAGCCGCTTCAGCAGATGGGTAGCCGATTGCACCGCCGTCAGCATGGCGGTCATCATGACGCTGGCATGCTCAGCCGGGTAGGGCTTCAGCAATTCCGCCGCATGGCACTCCGCAATCAGCGCATCGAGCTTCTCATGAAACGGCTTCATGTAGTTGTCCACCAGCCAGTCCAGTCGTGGACCGTCCTGCGCGACTTCCATGAGGACAAGGGAGTGCGCTGCCGGATGCAGGATATTGCTCACCGCGAAGGCCCTTAGCGCGGCTTGCAAGCGGGCGAGCGGATCCGAGCGATCGAGCGCATCCGCCGCTTGCCTGGATGCGGCAAGGGATCCCGCGTACGCATTCTCCACTACCGCGCGCCAGAGCCCTTCCTTGCTGCCAAAGTGGTAGTTCAGCAGCGGTTGCTTCACGCCCGCGCGGTTGGCGATGGACAGGACCGAGGCGCCGTCGAATCCTTTTTGCGTGAACTCGCTCTCGGCGGCTTCGATCAGACGCTGTCGCCCCGATACCTCGACCGCGGGGGAGGCGGGTGTCGTGGCGGCGGATGCTTCGGTGGCGCGCTTTCGGGCGGGAGTCTTGGTGTGCCGGCTATCGACAGGGGGCATGGTGGCTCAGGACGCGTTTCGCTCACGGTAACGATCCCGGCATTCTCCCACATGCCTGGGGCTTGCCCCCTGGCATCTGCCTGGGTGGCAGCTTCGCCGGGCTCTCCCTTCGCGTCCTCATCGAAGTCTCACTGATATAAGTATAAGTACCAGTGTGATCTTGACTTATACTTGTATAAATTCACGTCCCAAGGCGGCCGTGAGGCGGCCAGCAACATTGGGAGGCAGGGATGCGCGAGTTGGATGTTCCGGTATTGATCGTAGGTGCTGGCCCGGTCGGCATGCTGATGGCGGCGCTGCTGGCGGACCAGGGCATCGAGTCGCTGCTGGTCGAGCAGCGCGATGACCTGCATCTCGCGCCGCAGGCGCATGTCATCAACACCCGGACGCAGGAGATCCTGGCCGGTATCGGCGTCACCGACGAGGCACTGGCGGGTATCACGACCCATGCCGCCGAAGCGCGCTTCGTGACATGGCGGCAAAACCTTGCCGAAGGGGACCTGGCCCGCATCGATATCGGCAGCGCCGGCTACCTCGCCAGCATGGAGGCCGCCAGCAGCAAGCGCACGGCGAATATTCCCCAGCATCATCTTGAGCGCCTGCTGTTTGCCCAGGTGTCGCGCCGCGTTCGCTGCCAGACGCGCTTCGGCCATGCCTGGCAGGGCGCGGAGCACAGCGGGCACGGCGCCGTTTCGTCGGTGAAGGATGTCGCGACCGGCGAGACGTACCGGGTGCGCAGCGACTGGCTGATCGCGGCCGACGGTGCCGGCAGCCCGGTACGCCGCAGCCTGGGGTTGCCCATGGTCGGGGAGACCAACCTGGCGCATCTCATCACCATCAATTTCGAGGCGGATATCCGGCATCTGGTCAAGGACAGTCCGTCGATCCTCTTCTGGGTCCTGTCGGCCGCGGCGCCCGGCACCTTCATCGTGCACGATGCGGCGCGCTACTCGGTTTTCATGACACCGTACTTTCCGCAGTACGAATCGCCGGCCGACTTTCCGCCGGACCGCTGCGAGCGCATTCTCCGGGCAGCGCTCGGCGACCGCCATTTGCCGTTGCGCATCACGTCGCTGTCGAACTGGACGATGCAGGCTCACATTGCCGCGCCATACAGCCAGGGGCGCACCTTCCTTGTGGGCGATGCCGCGCACCGCTTCCCGCCCACCGGCGGGCTCGGGCTGAACACGGGCGCCGCCGACGCGCACAACCTGGCGTGGAAGCTGGCCTGCGTGATGAAGGGGTGGGCGGGCCCGGGGCTGCTCGATACCTATGGCGACGAGCGCAAGCCTGTCGCCGAGACGAACAGCCGCGTCAGCGTGGCAAACCACCGCAAGATGCGGCAGGTCACCGCGGCATTGGGCCTTGATGAGGACAAGCTGCCGACGCTGGCGCGGCTGCGCGCCAGCGCGCCGGCCCGCGCGCTGCCCGCCGCGCTGCGCTCCGCCGTGAAGCGCCTGCTGGTCGCACCGATCGACTCGCGGACCCGGAAAGTGCAACGGGCGGCTACGCCCGGGTTCGCGGGCATCCGGCGAAACGTGCAATTGGCCGCCGAGGCGCAGATGGAGCATTTCAACACGCTCGGCCTGGACCTGGGCTACGTGTACCGGAGCGCGGCGGTCTGCGGTGGCGGCGCGGCGGCCCCGATGGCGTCAAATCCCGTACTCGAAGTGGCGCAGTCGCTCACGCCGGGCGCGCGGCTGCCGCATTTCCGGCTGCAAGGCGTGCCGGGGTCGCCCGCCACTTCGCACGATCTGGTTGGCCATGGGCACTTCCTGCTCGCCGGCTTTGGGCGCCATGGCAAGGCGTGCGCCGGACTTGCCGAGTCAGCGAGCCAGCAGCTTGGCGGCGTAGCCGTGCACGGCGTGGACCTCGACGCCGTCACGCATCACGCCGACAGGCCGCAACTATCCGCATGGAACCTTGGGCTGCCCGACGCCGCCATCCTGGTGCGCCCCGATGGGCACATCGCCTGGCGGCATGCGGCGGCGACGGACGCGCGGTTGGAGGACGTGCTCGGCGCCCTTTGCCGGGTGCTTCAAGTCCCCGTCCCGTCACGCGAACCGCTGCCATCCGGCGCACGGCCTGTCGCGCCTGTCTCGTAAGCGCGTCCGGTCCGGGCCAAGGCTCCCGGCTGTCGCCGCGCCCCGCCGCGCAGGCACTCATCAACACTCTCGCGAAGGTTTACCTGTGACACACGATCCCGAAGCCGCGCCGCTCGGCCAGGGTGGGCATCCCACCCCCGTTGCAATCGTCGGCGCCGGCACGGCAGGCTCCGTGCTGGCCCTGCTCCTCGCCAGCCGCGGCATCCGCAGCGTGCTGATCGAGCGCCAGCCGAATGCGGATACGCATCCGCGCGGACACGTCTGGTCTGCCCGCGCGATGGAGGTGATCCGCTCCATCGATGCCGAACTTGCCGAGGCGCTGCGCGAGATCAGTTCGGCGCCGCTCAAGCTTCGCTACATCACGTGGTGCACGTCGCTGGCGGGGGTGGATCTCGGGCGCTGCGTGCCGATCGGCAACGACCCGGTGCATACCGCGCGCCTGCTGGGCAGCGGGCCTTGCCGCCCGCTGCACCTGTCCCAGAACGTGACCGATCCGATCTTGCGGCAGCGCGTTGCGGGCAGCGAGCGGATCGAGTTCCTGGCGGGATACGAGCTGGAGGCGCTGTCGCAAGACGATGACGGATGCGTGTTGACGCTGCGCGAACTGCGCAGCGGCCGGCGCGTGCGGCGCACCGCGCGCTTCGTCGCGGGTGCGGACGGCGCGCAGAGCACCGTGCGGCGCCTGCTCGGGGTGCGGTCGGCCGAGACGCCGTTGCAGGCGGTCGCGCAGATCCATTTCCGTGCGCGGCTGGACAGGCTGAACACGTCGCGGCCAAGCCCGCTGTACTGGATCCTCAACCCCCGGGTGGTGGGCACGCTTACGGCCCACACCGCCGACGACGAGGACTGGGTCCTGTCGACGGCGGTGCTGCCGGAGATCGAGCCGGCTGGCGAGATGCCGGCCGCGCGGGCGCGGGCGCTGGTGCGGGCGGCGATCGGCGATGACAGCATCGACGTCAAGGTCCAGTCGGTCCGGCCATGGGCCATGGCGCTGCGGCGCGCCGAGACCTGCCGGGTGGGCCGGGTAATGCTGTTAGGCGACGCTGCCGCCGGATTCTCCGCCATCGGGGGCTTTGGCATGAACCATGGCATCGAGGATGCGGCGAGCCTGGCGTGGCGGCTGCAGATCCTGCTGGGCGGCTTCGTCCGCGGCGACCTCGCGCAAGGGCTGTTGTCCAGTTATGCCGCCGAGCGGACCGCGAGCGCGGATGCCCATGCGCGCCGCACGCTGCAACTGAGCGAACTGTCCGACGCGGTGTTGCGTGCGGCTGGCGTGGAGCCTGCGGGCTTCAAGACGTTGTCCGCGCTTTCCCGGTCCGCGTGGGTGCGCATGCTGCCCAGGCGCGCGGCACGAGGGCTGTTCCGTACCGTGACGGGCGCCGGCCTGAAGCCGCTGGGCCATCTGGCGGCCGCGGAGCCCGGCGGCGCCGAGGCCCGGGAAAAAGTGCGAAGGGCGATCGACAAGCAGCGCGAAGTGTTCGTGACGCTGGGCACCGATCTCGGCTACGCGCATTCGGTCGGATTCGTCTGCCGCGAGCCGCATCCGCACCCTCAGTCTCCCCATGCCGGCGCCGAATACTGGCCGAGCACAAGTCCCGGCTCGCTGGTTCCCCATCTCTGGAGCGAACGCGATGGCGAGTCACTCTCGACGCGGGACCTGGCGCGGCGCGCACCGATGACGCTGCTGGTCAACGAAAAGGAGCGCGTGCGCTGGCAGGCGGCCCTGTCGCAACTGCATTCCGACTGGGGCATCGAGGTGGCGTGTCCGCTTGTCGGCAGCGGCGACGCCGCGCAGTTTCGCATCAACCCGTCGGCATTCGCCGCGGCGCTGGAGATCGACGAGTCCGGCGCCGTGCTGCTGCGCGGCGACGGCATCGTGGCCTGGCGCAGCCGGCGTCAGTGCGCCGATCCCCGGGCGGCGTTGCGGGACGTTGTCACCCGCCTGGTTTCCCAGTCCGTCACCACCATCACCACCATCACCACCAGCGCCGCAAGCGCGGCACACCTCACGAAGGAGAGGCAATGAGCGACATCATGGACCAGTTTCCTATCCCCTGCCCGGACCCGGACGCGCGTCCCCCGGCGAAGCTCGCCCATATCGTGCTCACCACGCGGCGCTTTGACGAGGCGATCCATTGGTGGAGCATCGTGCTGGGCGCGCGCGTGATGTTCCGCAATGCCTTGCTTTGCTTCCTGTCCTACGACGAAGAGCACCATCGCCTGGCGCTGATCAACGCCGCGAATTTCGAGCCCAAGCGGCGCGAGAGTACGGGCCTGGACCATGTGGCATTCACCTTCGGCTCGCTCGGCGACCTGCTTCACACCTATGAACGCCTGAAGGCGCACGCCCTCAAGCCGGAATGGTGCATCAACCATGGGCCGACCACGTCGCTGTACTACCGCGACCCCGACGGCATACAGGCTGAACTCCAGGTTGACAACTTCGCGGCGCCGGAAGACCTGCAGGCCTGGTTCCGCTCGGGCGCCTTCGCCGAAAACTCGATCGGCGTCGAGTTCGATCCGGAGCATTTGCTCGAACGCTACAAGGCGGGCGAACCCGACAGCCTGCTGATGCGGCCCGGCGAGGTGACCAGCCGCCAGTTCCTGACGTTGCGCTGAGGGAGTCAAGGCCGTGAGACTGTGTACGTTTTCCTCGGCGGACGTGGCGAGCCATGTGGGGCTCTCGCTTTCGGGCGGCCGCGTGCTGGACGTGACCGCTTCCTTTTCAGGGGACGCGCGCTTCGCTTCCCTGCTGGCGCTGATCGAGCATCAGGATGAGACGCTGCCGGCCATTCGGAAACTGGCGGCGGAAGGCGCCGGGGCGGGCCGCGCGCCGGGGGTCCATGCGCTGGGGGAGGTCCGGCTCCAGGTTCCTTACCGTCCCCCGCAGATCCGTTGCTTCAGCGTGTACGAGCAGCATCTCAGCAATGCATTCCGGCAGGTCATGGCGCATGGCGTCAGCCCGCTGACAGGTTTGCTGATGCGCATGCTGGGCGCGGGCAAAGTCCCGAAGGCCTTCTTTGAGACGCCCATGTACTACAAAGGCGCGCGCCTCAATCTTTCCGGTCACGGGGACAGGGTGCGCCGGCCCGCGCCGGGCACCAGGCTGGACTACGAGGCCGAGCTTGGGGTCATCGTCGGGCGTCCGGGCAAGAACATCGACAGCGCGGCGGCGATGTCGCACGTGTTCGGCTACGTGATCTTCAACGACTTCTCCGAACGCGCGCAGCTGATGAAGGAGATGCGCGCCCGGCCCAGCGCGGGCCCGGCCAAGGGCAAGGACTTCGATGGCAGCAACAGTCTCGGCGCCTGGGTCGTCACCGCGGATGAGATCGGCGACCCGCATGCGCTCGACGTCATCGTGCGCGTCAACGGTGAGGTGCGCGGCAAAGGCAGCACCTCGGGGATGACCCATCGCATCGACCGCATCGTCAGCTATGCATCGTCCAACGAGACCCTGCACGGTGGCGAGCTGCTCGCCACCGGATGCGTGCCGAACTGCGCYGGCATCGAGCAGTGGCGCTTCCTGCACGACGGCGATCGGGTCGAGGTTGAAATCGCCGGACTTGGCGTCCTGACCAATCTGATCACCGGCCACTGATCGCATCAAGCCCCCCCGCGAGGAGGCAGAGACATTCCCGCGGCCATAACAATGACAATGGAGACAGCAGTGAATTCGAAACAGTGGATCGTCACGTCCGCGGCAGCACTGTGCCCCGCGCTTGCGCTTGCCGACAACGGCTACTTCCAGATTGGCTACGGCGCCGAAGCGCGCGGCGTGGCCGGTGCCGCCGCCGCATCGACGCGCGATGCGTTTGGTGGCGCCAGCAATCCCGCTACCACGGTATGGGCCGGCAACCGCTTCGACGGCAACCTGATCGCCACCAACGGCCGGACCAGCATGAGCCGCTCGGCGGGCCTGCCGCCGCCATTGACCGGCGTGCTCGACACCCGCGCGGATAGCGCGAACCGCTGGGTGCCGCTTGCCGACATGGCGGTCAGCAAGATGATCGGTCCCGACCTGTCGCTGAGCCTCGTCGGCTATAGCAATGGCGCGGGCACCTACTTCACGGGCAGCGCCACAACCTGCCTCGCACCGCCGCCGGCGGCGCCCGGCGCCACCTACCGTGGCAATGTGCTATGCGGCAACGGCAGGGCCACCACCACCATCCAGCAGTTGACGATAGCGCCAACGGTATCCGCACGGGTTTCCGATACGGTCTCGGTCGGCTTCTCGCTATTGATCGCGGCCCAGTTGTTCAGTGCCGAGGGTTTGCAGGCGCTGGCCCCGCAATCGGCGGCGCCGGACCACCTGACCAACCAGGGCACGGCGTCCTCGTTCGGCGTGGGGATGCGCATCGGTTCCTACTGGCGTGCCAGCGATACGCTCAGCTTCGGCGCGGCGTACTCGCCCCGTATCCGGATGGGACGGCTCACGGAATATGAGGGCTTGCTGGCGGACCAGGGCCGCCTGGATATTCCGGAGAACATGCTGGCCGGCATGCAGTGGTCGCCCACGCCCGACCTGTCCTTTCTCTTCGACTACCAGCGCATCAACTATTCGGGAACGTCCGGGCTCGGCAATCGCCCCTTCGACGGCACCGCCTTGCGCGGCAGCGGCGGCGGCCCGGGCAATGGGTGGAAGGACATGAATGTCTTCAAGCTCGGTGTGCGCTACCAGGTGACCCCCGCCTTGCACGTGTCGGGGGGCGTTTCACTAAACAGTGCGGCCTACGCGGATGAGGACACGGCCAGCAACGTCACCTCGCCTGCCACGTTCCGCCGGCACTACACGCTCGGACTTGGCTATGCGACCGGGCCGAACAGCAAATGGTCGGTCTTCTACTCCTTGTCTCCCGGCTACACCACCACCGGCAGCTCGGCACTGGGTTCGGCCGTTGCCACACAACTTTCAGGCAATCCCACGGTAGCCGGCCGGGAAACCCTGTCGACGCGGCAGCAGAGCATCGGCGTGCAGTACTCGCAGCGCTTCTGATTGCCATCGATACCTTAATCATTCATCACGGAGTTCGTTTCGATGACGGCTTGTCTTATTCCGCGTGCCAGCGGTAACCGGGTACTCACAGGCGGTCAGCCATGAACGCGCGCACGGAGCCAACGGCGTTGCCGTCGCCCCGGCTGGACGACCGCTTCGAGCAACTCGCCGGCAAGGTCTTCCTCACCGGCAACCAGGCGATCCTGCGCATCGCGCTGGACCAGCGCCGCATCGATGCGCGCCTGGGCAAGAATACCGGGGGCTTTATCTCCGGCTACCGCGGATCGCCGCTGGGGCGGCTCGACATGGAGCTGTGGCGCATCCAGCCGTTGCTGCAGGCAATGAACGTGCGCTTCCAGCCCGGCGTCAACGAGGACCTGGCCGCCACTGCCATCTGGGGCACGCAATACGTCGGCACTTTTCCCGGCGCCACGGTGGAAGGCGTGTTTGGCATCTGGTACGGCAAGGGGCCGGGCGTCGATCGCAGCGGCGATCCGCTGAAGCACGGCAACCTGGCCGGCACCAGTGCCGCCGGCGGCGTGCTGGTCCTGGCGGGCGACGACCATAGCGCGAAGTCGTCGACCACCGCGCACCAGTCTGACTTCTCGCTGATCGCGGCAGGCATTCCGGTGCTGTACC
This sequence comes from Cupriavidus sp. 05T313, assembly GCF_056396665.1. Taxonomy (NCBI): domain Bacteria; kingdom Pseudomonadati; phylum Pseudomonadota; class Betaproteobacteria; order Burkholderiales; family Burkholderiaceae; genus Cupriavidus; species Cupriavidus sp. 05T313. The sequence goes on from NZ_JBFTLX010000006.1 coordinate 34,576, forward strand.
CGGCGAACGTCCAGGACATCATCGACTTCGGCTTGCGGGGTAGGCTGCCGGACGGCAGCAGGGCGCTGGCAGGCATCGGCTGCCACACCATTGCCATGCTGAACGACCCGAAGAAGACGCACACCGTCTCGCACATGGGTGGCGAGGGGATGATGTGGATGGGGCAGGCGCCGTTCACGAACGAGCCCCATGTCTTCGCCAACATGGGCGACGGGACTTACTTCCATTCCGGCTATCTGGCGATCCGCCAGGCGCTGGCAGCCAATCTGCGGATGACCTATAAGCTGTTGTTCAACGGCTTTGTCTCCATGACGGGCGGCCAGCCGGTCGACGGTGAGCTGAGCGTCGACAAGGCTGTCGCCCAGTTGCGCGCGGAGGGGATCAGGAAGCTCGTCGTGGTCACGGATGACGTGACGGCTTACGACYAGCGCCGCCGCGCAGCGCTGGACGTGCCGGTATACGACCGCGCGGCGCTGGAGGCCGTGCAGCGCGAGCTGCGCGAATACGCCGGGCTGTCGGTGCTCATCTACGACCAGGCCTGCGCCACGGAGGCGCGGCGGCTGCGCAAGCGCGGCAAGCTGCCCGACCCGCCGGTGCGGACCTATATCGACCCCGAAGTCTGCGAGGGCTGCGGCGATTGCGGCGACCAGTCCGGATGCCTGGCCATCGAGCCGCTGGAGACGGCGCTGGGCCGCAAGCGGCAGATCAACCAGTCGTCGTGCAACAAGGACATGTCGTGCGTGCGCGGCTTTTGCCCGAGCTTCGTGACGCTCGACGGGGCAAAGCCGCGCCGGCCTGAAGCCAAGGGCGGCACGCCAGGCGAACTGAAGATTCCCGTGCTGCCGGACCCCGCCATCCCGGGCGATTTCGAACCGGCGTCGATCCTGGTGGCGGGCATCGGCGGCACCGGCGTCGTGACCATTGGCGCCGTGCTGACCATGGCGGCGCACCTGGATGGCAAGGCCGGCAGTTCACTGGACATCACCGGACTATCCCAGAAGTACGGTGCGGTCGGGTCGCATATCCGGATTGCCCCCAGCGCGGAACTGCTGCACGCCGCGCGCATYGGCAGCGGCGAAGCCGATGTCCTGCTGGGATGCGACCTGATCGTCGCGGCCGGCGCCGACGCCCTGTCGCGGTTGCGTCCGGGGCTGGCGCGCGCCTTCGTCAATACCGAGATCGTTCCCACCAGTGACTTCACCAGCCAGCCGGACTGGTCGGCCAATGAGACAGGTCTCAGGCAGCGGCTGACCGCGGCACTGGGCGGGCGAACCGAATTTATCGACGTGGCGGCGCTGGCGCGGCAACTCCTTGGCGATGCCATTCTCTCGAACATGCTTTTGCTTGGCTACGCCTGGCAGAAGGGCGCGATCCCGGTGCGGCGGCCCGCGATGGAGAAGGCCATCGAACTCAACGGGGTGGCGGCCGCCACCAACCAGAAGGCGTTCGCGCTAGGCCGGTGGCTCGCGCATGACAACGCGGCGGTACTGCGGCTGCTGGCGCCCGTGCAGGTGGTCCGGATGCAGATGACGGCGGGCGGATCGCTGGCCGGGCTGATCGAGGACCGGGCCCGGCGACTTGTCGGCTATCAGAACACGGCGCTTGCCGATCGCTACCGCAAGCGGATCGCGGCGGTCCAGCGCACGCTGGCAGGCCGCAGCGACGCCGAGGCCCTGGTCCGTCAGGTGGCGACGCAGTACTTTCGCGTGCTTGCGGTCAAGGACGAGTTCGAGGTGGCGCGCTTGTATGCCAGGCCCGAGTTCCTGCAGTCCCTGCGCGATGCGTTCGAAGGCGAGTTCAAGATTGGCTTCCATCTGGCGGGCGGCCCCTTCGGCAAGCTGGACAAACTTACCGGAAAGGTCGGCAAGACACGCGTTGGCGGCTGGATACGTCCCATGTTCCGCATGCTGGCCGGCGTGCGCTTCCTGCGTGGCAGCTGGCTCGACCCGTTCGCACGCGGCGCGGAGGCGGTACTGAATCGCCGCGTGCGCGATGCCTACGAAGAAGACCTCGACGCGATTGAACAGGTGGCGGTGCAATGGCCCGCCGAGCGCTTGCGGGAACTGCTGGCCTGGCCCGCCAGCGTGCGCGGGTATGGGCATGTCCGGGAACGGCAGGCGCAGTCCGGCTTCGCCAGGCGGGACAAGGCCCGCTCGAACCCATTTCCCGACGAGGAAGCATCTTGAACAAAGTCATCATCACCTGCGCCATTACCGGGTCCATCCACACGCCATCCATGTCGCCCCATCTGCCTGTCACGCCTGAGGACATTGCAGCGAGCGCGATTGGCGCCGCGCAGGCCGGCGCCGCCATCGTTCACCTCCACGCGCGCGATCCCGGCGATGGACGTCCTTCGCAGGACCCGGCGCTATTTCGCCGGTTCGCACCGGCCATCAAGGCGGCTTCGGATGTGGTGATCAACCTGACCACGGGCGGCGCGCCGACGATGAGCGTCGAGGAGCGGCTGCAGCCCGCGCCGCAGTTGCGGCCGGAACTCGCGTCCCTCAATATGGGCACGATGAACTTCGGCCTGTACGAATTGCTGGACCGCTTCAAGGACCTCAGGCACGAGTGGGAGCGTCCCTACCTGGAGCGAAGCTACGACGGCATCTTCAGGAACACGTTCAAGGACATCGCATACATTCTCCAGTCCTGCAGTGAAAACCAGACGCGGTTCGAGATCGAGTGCTACGACATCGGGCACCTCTACACGGCGGCCCACTTCCTCGATCGCGCGCTCCTGACGCCACCGCTGCTGATTCAGTCCGTGTTCGGGCTGCGGGGCGGCATCGGTGCGCATGTGGAGGACCTGATGCACATGCGCCGTACCGCGGACCGGCTGTTCGGCAGTGACTACGTCTGGTCGGTGCTGGGCGCCGGACGGCATCAGATGCCGCTGGCGGCGATTTCCGCGTCGGTCGGCGGCAATGTGCGCGTCGGGCTGGAGGATTCCCTGTGGGATGGCCCCGGCAGGCTCGCGCACAGCAATGCCGCGCAGGTACTGCGGGCGCGCAGTGTGATCGAGGCGCTGTCGCTCGAGGTCGCCACGCCGGAAGAAGCGCGGTCGCTGCTGAAACTGAAGGGGCGCAATAACGTCGGCTTCTGAAGCGGAAGGTGGTCCGGATCAACGCGTGCCGGGCCTCGTTCGAAGCTTGCAAGCAAGGGTATGGAAGGGGGTGGACAAAGGATCCACCTTCTCCAATTTCATCGGAATCCTGGTTTGTGCTCAATCCGTCTCATCGATATAATTCACCGGCAATGCCGCCCGACCGGGGCATTTCATTCTTATATCCATTGAGCTGGAGCATTTAATGTTGTTGATTTGGCAAGGTTTAGGTTTTCTCGTTGTCATCGTTCCGCTTGCCGTCATGCTTGTCATGAGCCTGCTGGGCTCGGTGCTGAATCTTTCCAACGTGGCGACGATTGTCGTTGCACTGATGTTGTCCGCCGTGGCCGTCTTCTATCTCGGGCGCCGCCTCAACTCCCGCCCCGGGCGCATCCTGGTCGATCCCAAGACCCAGGAACCCGTCGAGCTTCGCAAGCGCCATACGCTGTTCTGGATCCCCATGCAGTATTGGGCGGTTCCTATCCTGATCATTGCCGGCATCGCCGCGATGGCGCTGTTTACCGCTGGCGCATAGTCTCCACGGGCGGGCCGCTTATCTTGTCAGCCCGTTCCCGCGTCGCCGGACGCCTGTCCGGCCCTGTTTTGCAAGCCGCCAACACCAATGCCGGCGGCAGATGATCGGGAGGCCGCGTAGAATATCGCTCTTTCAACCTGAACGGCGGCCCGCCATGCAAGCTTCGGGCACGCAGGGCGCGCAGGCACTTTCAAGAGTCGGCCCCGCCAAAGGTTGATGGTTTTCGTCAAGAGATTTCAAGTTGAAAAATCCGGTCAGTTACTGGCGCAATCGCCGGTTCTCCTCCGCGTTGCCTGAGGAGAGTGCATTGCATGGCGCCGGTACGGCGGCCCGGCGTGCCCGGCGCGGTATTGTCCTGCTGACCTTCGCCTTTGCGCTAAGCCAGTTCTATCGCAGCTGCCTGGCCGTGATGGCGCCCGAACTCCAGCATGACTTTGGCTTGACCGCCGCGGGTTTCGGCAGCTTGTCCTCCTGCTTCTTCCTGGCATTCGCGGTCGCGCAGATTCCCGTCGGGATCGCCTTCGACCGATATGGCGTGGGCAAGCCCACGGCCCTTCTTCTTGCCGTCGGCGCGGTGTCTTCCTTGCTGTTTACGGCCGCGCCCAACGGCACGGTCGCCATGCTTGCCCAGGCGGGGCTTGGACTGGCCTGCGCACCGGTCTTCATGGGGCTGCTGCATTTCGCTTCCGAGCAGCTCTCCGAAAGGAACTACACCAGGGTTGTCAGCCAGTCCAACGCCACGGGCATGATTGGCGCACTGTGCGCAACGGCGCCGCTCGGGTGGGCCATGCACCTGCTCGGCTGGCGTGTTGCCATGTCCTTCGCGGCGCTTTGCATGGTTGTCGCCTGCTACGGCGTCTGGCGTTTCGTCYGGGACGAAGGGCACGCCGAGGCCCGCCATGTTCCGCTGTGGCCCATGCTCTCGCAGAGCGCGAAGCTGCTGGCCATCGCGCCCTTGTGGACCCTCATCCCGATGTGCGTCGCCATGTCGGCGGGCACGGCGTTCCGCAATGCGTGGAGCGGGCCCTATCTGGCCAATGTGTATGGCCTCGACTCCGGCGCCCGTGGCGTCGCGCTGGCCTTGCTCAGCGTCAGCGGGTTCCTGACCGCATTCTTCCTGCCTGTGCTGGTGCGGCGCAGCTCGCTCAAGACGACCATCGCGGCATGGTCCTGTTTCGCGATGACGGGTGCGATCTTGCTGACCATCTGGCCTGCGAGCGGCATGGTTTCCGGCGTGGGCCTGATGGCGTTGCTGTCGACCATCGGCATGCTGCATCCGCTGGTCATGGCGCAGGGGCGTGGCCTGGTTCCGCCGTCTTCGCGCGGGAGAGGTCTCGGCGTGCTCAACACGTTCGTCTTCCTCGGCTCGGCGCTGACCTCGTGGGGGTTCGGCATGATTGCCCGGATGGGCGACCTGCAGCGCTGGCCGGTCTCGAAGACCTACGCCGCGATTTTCCTCACCGCGGCGGTGGTGGTAGCGCTGGCGGTGGTGCCGTATCTCTTCAGTCCGGCGCCGAAAAGAAGCTGAGCCGCGCGCCGGCGCAAACGCATTTCACCCGACCCTGGCTATCCTTTCGGAGGCACGGTTCGAAGCGAGCCTGGAAAACAATGAAAAAACGGATTCGCCTTGTTTGCTTCGCCGTGGCGGTCGCCGCCCTGGCTTATCCATCGTATCTTTACCTGTACTACGGCGTGCCTCATGGGGCCAGGGTATATAGCCCGAACCAGGCGTTCTACTATCAGAAGTACAAACTGTTCAGTTGGATGAACCTGATCCCGACAATGTCCACCCCTGGGCAGGGATCGGACAAGCTCTACTATGTGAACGGCTATGTCYGGGTGTATTCAGCCAATGGCATGCAGGTCGGCGAGACCCCTGCGTCCGGCGTGCCGGTGGCGGAAGTGCACTGGGCAGGCGATGCGGTGGTGGTGATGGACGGCCACGACGGCGGCATCATCGAACTGCCGGGGAAGTCCGAATAACCGGGGTCAGAGCGGGGCGGATATCAGGCTGGCGCGCGTACGGAACGCGCCGCGCCCCTCGCCCCCGTTCGCCAGGCAGGCGGCGATGTGGTCGACAAGACGCGGCACCCGGATCTGGCATGGCGTTCCCGGTGGGGATCAACCCACGATCAGTTTCAACCCGGCGGGCAGGGACTCGCCAAACACGCGCCCCTCGTCGGCCTCATCGAGTTCCACCGTTTCGCGCACCATGGCGATCCAGCTTTGCGGTGCGTGGGCGGCTTCCAGCCGCCGGACCACGCTCGCGCGGATCTCGGGGGACAGGTCCCTGGAGCGGTCGCCCGTCATGCGGGCGATCTGGACGGCGGCGAACGCGGCCGGCTCGACCTTCTTCCAGTCGAGCGCAAGAATCGCTTCCAGCCATTGCGCGGCGACCTCGGCTGGCACGACGCTGTGCGCGCTGCCATAGAACGGCCGGCGTGCCCCGATGCGGCCCACGGCCCACCAGCCCTGGCTGTTTTCCGAGGGCTTGCGCAGCCGGGCCAGCAGCCATTCGGCGAGTTCGATCTTGCGCTCGGCCGGGATGCGCTCAAGGGACCCGGCAAGGCGCACCATGTCGGCGTAGCCGGCCCTCGCGGGGCCGGCAGGCCGTTTATATCGCGTGCTGCCGGGCGGCTGCAGATAGAAGGCCATGTCATCCAGCAAGCGCAGTTGCGCGCTCTCGTCCAGGCCGCCCGCCGCCCGCCGCCAGAGTGTCCACCACTCCGACCAGATCTGGCTTTCGTTGACGTACTGGATCCCTTGCTCGTACAGCGACCAGAGCTGTTCGACGCGCCAGTCGTCTAGCGGGTAGCCGAACCCCGGCCGCACGCAGTAGCCGGCCAGGTTCAGCCACAGGCGTTCATGGTCGGCCGTGCGCCGCCGCCGCCGCACGCGCTCCCAGAACGTGCCGAACAGTTCGCGAAGCAGGGCGCTGTCCCAGCGCTCGCGCGTGCCCAGGAGTTGTTCCAGTTGCGCCCGCATCCGCTTGACCTCCTTGGGGCCGACGTCTTGCGAGCGCGCGCCGAAGGTACGGTCGATGGCTTCGACCGCTTGCGGCAAGGCTGCGTTTGGCATATCCGGCGTTTCAGCGGGCGTGGGCGCTGCCGTGCCGTTGGCGCGCAGCTGGAATTCGAGCAGCCATCGCTGCGAGGCATCCGCCATGTCGATGCAGTGCACCTCCAGCGTGCCGACCTCGGTCAGCGACGTGGTGAGCTGCACCGGCGTTTCCCGGGGCCCGCTCGCGCCGCGCGGCTGCACCACGGTGGCAATCGGCGGCAGGCGAACGAAGTCGCCCTTCGACAGATCGGTCAGCTCGCCCGGCCGATAGGCCGTGTCGGCGACGGAGGAAACCAGGTGGAAGCGCACCGGATGCCCGAGCCGCAGGGCGAAGGCGCGATCCTCCAGATGGATCTCGTGGCCTTCTTCCGTGCCTCGCGGCAACAGGCAGATGCCTTGCTGCCCCTGCGCGCCATCGTCGAGAACGAGGAAGTAGCTGCGCGGCGATCCCCCGCCGATGCGCGGCGCCTGGCCGGTACGGGCGCGCGCGTACGCTACCGCGCCACGGGCAACGGCTACGTCGGGGTTGTCGTTGTGCAGTACCTGCACGGGCGCACCGCGCCAGGTGCCCAGGGTGCCGGCAACGCGCCCCGCCAGCGCATCGGCGCGGAACACCCCGCCGTTGAGCAGCAGGGTATCGGGCATCGCCAGCGCACCATCAAGCGTCTGCGCCGCGCCCAGTGCCGTTTGCGACTGCGCGGCGTGCTGGCTCAGGAAGGCCGCAACGTGCCGCGTGACCGCCGGGTCGGCCGCATAGGGCAGGCCAAACTCGACAATGGCGCCCCGTGCGCGGCCGGGCCGTTCACTGGACGACACTGCGGGGAAGAATCCATCGACGATGAGCTGTTGGATTTCCTGCCGCGTCACTTCCACCGAGCGCGCCGCGCCGATCAGCCGGGAGCCCGCGCCCAGCAGCGTCACCGTGACCGAGTCCGGCGGCTGCGCGCCGAGGAGCTGCTCCTTGGCGGCGCGGCAGCGCGCGACGAGCTGCGACAGGCTGGCCGCCGACAGCCGTGTCTCCGCCGTGGCGAGACGCGCTTCGACAAGATGCGCCAGGGCGAGGTCCATATTGTCGCCGCCGAGCATCAGGTGATTGCCCACGCCGATGCGGGTCAGTTGCGGCTGCCCGTCCTGCATCTCCACCTTGATGAGGGTCAGGTCGGTGGTGCCGCCGCCGACGTCGCAGATCAGCACCAGGCGCGTTTGCGCAAGGTCCGCTTCCAGTGTCTGGCGATGATGGAACAGCCAGTCGTAGAACGCAGCCTGCGGCTCTTCGAGCAGGCGCAGGGCGGGCAGCCCGCCCATGCGCGCCGCTTCCAGCGTCAGCGCGCGCGCGCCTTCGTCGAAGGAGGCGGGCACGGTAAGCACCACGTCCTGTTCTTCGAGCGGAGCCTGCGGGAAACGGTGATTCCATGCCGCGCGCACGTAGGCCAGATAGCTGGCGCTGGCCGCCACCGGCGAGATCTTGCCGACCTCTTCGTCCGCCCCCCACGGCAGGATCGGCGCGGTCCGGTCGACCGAGGCATGCGACAGCCAGCTTTTCGCGCTGGCCACGAGCCTGCCGGGCACCTGCGCGCCCAGCGTAGCCGCGAGGCGGCCGATCACGGTCCGGCGCGCTCCGGCGCTCGCGGCATGTTGCCACGGCAACTGCAGGTCGGCCCCGTTGAGTTCGCCGGGCGCCGCGTGGTAGCGCACGGATGGCAGGAGAGGCCGCGCGGCGACCTCTCCCAGGCTGACCAGCTGATCGATATCGAAGACGCGGATCTGCTCGGACCCCGCCTCCGCATAGGCGACGACCGTGTTGCTGGTGCCAAGGTCAATGCCGACGATGTACGGCTTCATCTCAGTCAGGCATTGGGGTTGCCGCGCACGTCGAACTCGACCTTCCAGCGCTCGCCGGCGCCGCGGGGCACGGCTTCCAGTTCCAGCGTCCCGGCCTCGGTGACCCGCGCGTGCAGTTTCACCGGGACCACTTCGCCGGGCGTGCGCCCTTCGGGCGGCAGCGTGGCCTGGATTTCATCGAGTTCCTGCAGTTCCTCGGGCGACCAGGAGTCGAGCAGGGTGCCGACCTGATCCTGGCGGCGCACCGACGAGCCGAAGAAGCGGAAGTGGACGGGCTCGCCCACCACCAGGCCGAATTCCTGCGGCGGCAACGCGGCCTCGGTCCCTTCTTCCATGCCGAACGGCGCCACGCACAGCGCCTGTATGGGCGGCTCGAAGCCAGGCACGGCGGGCATCGACGATTCCACGGCGATATAGTAGGCACGCGCGGTGCCGCCACGGATGCGCACGCCCTTGCCGCGCCGCACGTAGCCGTAATACGCAGCGCCGCGCGCCACGGCCAGGTCCAGGTCGGCGCCTTCCAGCAGGCGCGCAGGCGCCGCGCCTTCCGCCGCAAGCCAGCCATTGAGCGTCTGCAGGATGCGCTCCACCAGCAAGCCCGACTTGAACACGCCGCCATTGAAGAGGACGGCGGTGGGGTGCAGGAACGTCGCGCCTTCCGGCTGCGCGCTCTGGAAGCCTTCGAGTTCCGCGAGCGCCGCCACCTGGCGGCCCAGGAACGCGGCCAGATGCCGCGTGATGGCCGCATCCTGCGCATACGGCAGGCCGAGTTGCGTGAGCCCGCCGCGCGCCCGGCTTACCGGGCGGGCCGAGCCCTCCACTTGCGGGAAGAAGCCTTCCAGGATGGTCTGGGTGAGCTCGGCGCGGGTCAGCTCCGTGCGGATCGAGCCGCCGATCAGCTTGGACCCCCGGCTCGGCACGACCAGCGGCACGGCATCCGTGGCCGGATCGGTGAGCAGCGTTTCCTTGGCCGAGCGGCAGGCATAGGTGAGCGCGCGCAGTTGCCACGGATCGGCCTGCGTGCCCTGGCCAGCCAGCTTGCGCGCCACCACATGGGCCAGCGCGAGATCCATATTGTCGCCACCGAGCAGGATGTGCTCGCCCACGGCAACGCGGTGCAGCTCCAGGTTGCCATCGCGCTCGACCACGGCGATCAGCGAAAGGTCGGTGGTGCCGCCGCCGACGTCCACGACGAGGATGATGTCGCCGACCCTTACCTGCTTGCGCCAGTGGCCGTCGCTCTTCTGGATCCAGCTATAGAGCGCGGCCTGGGGCTCTTCCAGCAGGGTCATGCGTGCATACCCGGCCGCTTCGGCCGCTTCGGCGGTCAGCTCCCGCGCGGCGGGGTCGAACGAGGCGGGAATCGTGACGGTGATTTCCTGCTCGCCGAACGGGGCTTCGGGATGCGCGTGATCCCACGCCTCACGCAGGTGCGTGAGATAGCGCACGGAGGTCTCGAGCGGCGAGACGCGCGTCACTTCAGGCGGCGCGTCGTTCGGCAGGATCGCCGCCCGGCGATCCACGCCGGGGTGGCACAGCCAGCTTTTCGCACTCGACACCAGCCGGATCGGCGTGGCTGCGCCGCGGGTGCGCGCCAGTTCGCCGACCGCGAAGTCGCGCGTGGCGTTCCACGGCAAGCCCAGGTCGCCCGGGGCGAGTTCGCTCGGGTGCGGCAGGTAGAGGAAGGAGGGCAGCAGATCGAGGTCTTCGATGGCACCCGGCGCGGTGAGTTGCGTGACCGGCAGGACACCCTGGCTGGTCTTCTCGCCGTCGCTGGCGGTAAGGTCGACGTAGGAGAGGGCGCTATGCGTGGTGCCCAGGTCGATGCCGATGGAATAGCGTGCTGCGCTCATAGTTCCACCTCGGCCGGGGCGATCACGGTGGCGTCATGGCGTTCGGCCAGCCGGGGCAGGCGGACTTCCGCGACTTTCCAGCCGCGGTGGCTGATGCTGCCGCTGAACGGCGCGCTGCCTACCACGTTGCCGGTCAGCCGGACGGCGGTGGCGTCGAAGCCGTCGGCCAGCGTCACGCGGCTGCCCTCGGCTTCCTCGCGCACCGGCTTGATGGTGAAGTGTTCACGCAGCACCGCGCGGCAGCCATCGTGCACGAGGCGGGCGGCGGCACCGATTTCCGTGTCGGAATAGGCCGCGATGTCTTCCTCGACAAAGTCCACGAAACGCGCGTCGCGCTGGAGCAGTCCCAGCAACTGGAGTGCCGCGGCCGGGCTCGCTTCCTTCAGCGCGGGGGCGGCAGGCCGCGGCGCCGGTGCGGCAGCTTGCGGCACCGGGGCTGCGGCTGCAGCGCCTTCGCCGCTGCGCAGGCGGCGCACGCCGGCGGCGAAATCGCGGTCGCCCAGGATGGTGAAGAAGGTGCCGACGGCAAGAGAGACCCTGCCGAAGAAAGATAGGTTCGAGTCGGTCATTAAATGCTCCTGGTGTGCTCTGTTAAAGGACGAGCTGTCCCCTCGCGACGCTGGACAAGCCCCGGAGGCTCATGCGATTCCGGACACCTGGGCACGAGCCGGGCGTCAGCGTCTTGTGTTTTTTGGCCCTGCCGGGCCTCTCAGGTGCGTATTTTGCCCTATTGCGCCTGCGAACCGGCCCCGCCGGTTATACAGCATCGCGGTGTGTTTCATATGGCGTTGGCGCAGGCCTGTGCTTTTCAGGCAGCCACGAAGCCTTGGCGGCATGCCGCAACCAGCTCGCGCGCCGTCTGTTCCCGCCGTGTGCGCTCAAGCGCCTGCGCCTGGCCAATGCCATCGGCAAGCGCTTGCACCGCCACAGTGCACGGGGCCTCCGGCGGCGCCCAGGTGGCGGCGAACGCGGCCTGTTTGCTGGTCCCCGGATCCAGCCCCGGCCGTGTGATGTTCACGCTCGGCACGGCAAATGCCATGGCCACGATGCGGCCGTGGAGGCTGCTGCCGGCAAAGCCGCGGCTGTGCGCGATCACGGCGCAGATGTCCCAGATATCGAGGGACCGGACGATGCCCGGCGCGGGCGTGCCCATGCGTTGCGCCAGCCGCCGGTAGCAGGACAGGTCGTCATGCCAGGGCGCGGCACCGGCGCGGAACAGCACCACGCCGTATCCGGTTGACCGCGCGGCGCGGTCGAGCTGGCTGGCGATCTCGCCGAGGGTTTGGTCGTCGCCGAAGTCCGCGCTGAACTGCACGGCAAGATAACCCTGCGGGAAGGCGTCGGTCATGCGCGCCGGCTCACCGTGGCGGACCCGCTGGCGGATGCGCTCGCCGAACAGCGCCGCGACCATCACCGCGGGATCCGGGACAAGGCTGGCCGCGATGCCGTTGGCCCGCAGGATCTGCCTGGTCCGGCCATCCCTCACGCTGACATGGGCCGCGGCCCTCAGCTTGCCCAGCACTTCCGCCCGCATGGCAGGGTCGCGCTGGTCCAGGCCGACGCCGCCCACGGCGTTGTAGATCACGGCCCGCGCCTGGGGAAACAGGCCCTGCGGCAGCACGTAAGGCGCCCGGTCCTCCACGCCCAGCACGCTGCGCGCCCATGCCTGGCGCTCCCGCTGCCGGTCGTCGAGCCGCGCGATCAGCACGTCTGCCTTGCCCGGTGGCTGCAGCATCACAGCCGCCTCCCACGCTTCGCAGCAAAGAATCTCGCCACCCACGTGGATGATGCCGGGCGCTTGCAGGTCCGGCCGCGCCGCCAGATGCAGCAGGGAATCGACCCGGTGGCCGCCGTGCGGCAGCAGGTTGCGCCGCGCCAGCCCGGCATAGCGCAGCGGCTGGTCTTTCAGCAGGCAGGTGAGGACATGGGGCAACAGCAGATCGCCGAAGTTATGGCGATCGAAGGCACCAAACAGGATGACGGGGCAACCGGCGTCGGGGGCAGGGGGCACGGGGAGGGTGAGCCAGGGATCTCATCCAAGCATAGGCGGCCCGTGGCGGGTCTCTCCTATATTAGTGAGTGTCAGCGAGCGCGCCGCCGCCATCCGGCGCCCGGGTTCAGGCATCGAGCGGCATCGCGCTGGTGCACTTGATCTCATCCAGGCAAACGCTGGACTTGACCCCGCTCACGCCAGGGATGCGCATCAACGTGTCGAGCAGGAAATCGGAAAGCGATTTGAGATCGCGCGCCACCACCTTCAGCACGTAGTCGATATCCCCGGTGACGGAGAAGCATTCCTGGATCTGCGCCAGCTCGGCGACAAGTCCCTTGAAGTTCGACAGATCCCGGATGTGGCCCCGCTCCATCGTGACATGGATAAAGGCGACGACGCCAAAGCCCAGGCTGGCGGAGTCCAGCCGGGCTTCGTAGCGCTTGATGATGCCGGCCTCTTCCAGCCGGCGGTGCCGGCGCAGTGTCTGCGCCGGCGACAGGCGGATAGCCTCGGCCAGTTCGAGGTTGGAGGCGCGTCCATTTTCCTGCAGCGCCGCCAGCAAGCGGCGGTCTATGCGATCAAGCTCAGGATTGTGCACTTTTGTTTCCCTTGTTCCTGCAATGATGAAATTTTATCTCATGATCTAGGGTTTGCCTGCGTGGATAACGAAATCCTATTTACCGGAGCGGAATATAAACTCATTGCCAGATTGACGGTACGGACAGGGAGTTGAGAGCCCACGCCGTACGTGTCTGGCGCTGCGCACCAACGCGTTGGCGCACAGCTGCCGCAATAATATTTCTCTCGTCCCCCCAACTTCCTGTTGAGCACACCATGGCCGATCTGTTTGAAAACCCGATGCAGTTGATGGGCTTCGAATTCGTGGAATTCGCCTCGCCCACTCCCAACCTCCTGGAGCCGCTGTTCGAACAGATGGGCTTCAGCCTGGTCGCGCGCCACCGCTCCAAGGACGTGGTGCTGTACCGCCAGGGCGATGTCAACTTCATCGTCAACCGCGAGCCGAACAGCCCGGCGGCGTACTTCGCGGCCGAGCACGGCCCGAGCGCCTGCGGCATGGCATTCCGCGTGAAGGACTCGCACAAGGCTTATGCGCGCGCCCTGGAACTCGGCGCCCAGCCGGTGGAAATCGCCACCGGCCCGATGGARCTGCGCCTGCCSGCGATCAAGGGCATCGGCGGCGCRCCGCTGTACCTGATCGAYCGCTTCGAGGAMGGCAAGTCSATCTATGACATCGACTTCGAATTCATCGAAGGCGTGGACCGCCACCCGGTGGGCCATGGCCTGCGCCTGATCGACCACCTGACGCACAACGTCTACCGTGGCCGCATGGCTTACTGGGCTAATTTCTATGAAAAGCTGTTCAATTTCCGTGAAATCCGCTACTTCGACATCCAGGGCGAATACACCGGCCTGACCTCGAAGGCCATGACCGCCCCCGACGGCAAGATCCGCATCCCGCTGAACGAGGAATCGTCCAAGGGTGCCGGCCAGATCGAGGAATTCCTGATGGCCTTCAACGGCGAGGGCATCCAGCACATCGCCTTCCTGACGGACAACCTGATCGAAGTCATCGACAGCCTGCAGATGGCCGGCGTGCCCCTGATGACCGCGCCCAACGATTACTACTACGAAGGCCTGGAAAAGCGCCTGCCGGGCCACGGCCTGCCGGTGGACCAGCTGAAGGCGCGCGGCATCCTGGTGGACGGCACGACCGAAGGCGGCAAGCCGCGCCTGCTGCTGCAGATCTTCTCCAAGACCGCGCTCGGCCCGGTGTTCTTCGAGTTCATCCAGCGCAAGGGCGACGAAGGCTTCGGCGAAGGCAACTTCAAGGCGCTCTTCGAATCGCTSGAGCGCGACCAGATCGARCGCGGCACGCTCAAGGTCTGAAGCCCATAAGGCAGCTAGACACCGGGGCACCGAGCCGCGGACTGCAACAACACCGCCCGGCGCCCGCAGCAAGACTGCGCGCCGGCGGTGCCTGGCCAAAGCGCCCGCAACACGCGAGAGGCGCAGGCCCACATTCCAAAAGAGTGGGTAGAGACACAATATGGTTCCCAATTCCAAGAACACGGAAGAGACACTCCAGCGCGGCTTGAAAAACCGGCATATCCAGCTGATCGCGCTGGGCGGTGCCATCGGCACCGGGCTGTTCCTGGGCATTGCCCAGACCATCAAGATGGCAGGCCCTTCGGTCCTGCTCGGCTACGCGGTGGCCGGGATCATCGCCTTCTTCATCATGCGCCAACTCGGCGAAATGGTGGTCGACGAACCCGTCGCCGGCTCCTTCAGCCACTTCGCCAAYAAGTAYTGCGGCMRCTTYGCCGGSTTCATGTCMGGCTGGAACTACTGGGTGCTCTATATCCTGGTCAGCATGGCGGAACTGTCGGCGGTGGGCATCTATGTCCAGTACTGGTGGCCGCACATTCCCACCTGGGTATCCGCGCTGGCGTTCTTCCTGCTGATCAACGCCATCAACCTGTCGAGCGTCAAGTCCTTCGGCGAGATGGAGTTCTGGTTCTCCATCGTCAAGGTCCTGGCCATCGTCGGCATGATCGTGTTCGGCGGCTATCTGCTGGCGTCCGGCACGGCCGGCCCGCAAGCGAGCGTGGCCAACCTGTGGCAGCACGGCGGCTTCTTCCCGAACGGCATCAGCGGCCTGGTCATGGCCATGGCGGTGATCATGTTCTCGTTCGGCGGCCTGGAACTGGTGGGCATTACCGCGGCAGAGGCGGATGCGCCGGAAAAGACCATCCCCAAGGCCACCAACCAGGTGATCTACCGCATCCTGATCTTCTACGTTGGCGCGCTGGGCGTACTGCTCTCGCTCTACCCGTGGGAAAAGGTCGTGACCGGCGGCAGCCCGTTCGTGCTGATCTTCCATGCGATGAACAGTGACATCGTGGCCACGGTGCTGAATGCCGTGGTGCTGACCGCCGCGCTGTCCGTCTACAACAGCGGCGTGTACTGCAACAGCCGCATGCTGTACGGCCTGGCCAAGCAGGGCAATGCGCCGCAAGCGCTGCTGAAGGTCAACAAGCGCGGGATTCCGCTGGCCGCGCTGGGAGTTTCGGCACTGGCCACGGCCGCCTGCGTTGTGATCAACTACTTCATGCCGGGCGAAGCCTTCGAACTGCTGATGGGCCTGGTGGTCTCGGCGCTCATCATCAACTGGGCGATGATCAGCATCATTCACCTCAAGTTCCGCCGCGACAAGCGCATCGCCGGGCAGGAGACGCGCTTCAGGAGCCTGGGCTATCCGTTCACGAACTACCTGTGCCTGGTCTTCCTGGCGGGTATCCTGTACGTGATGTACCTCACGCCGGGGCTGCGCATTTCGGTGTACCTGATTCCGGCATGGATGGCCGTGCTGGGCGTGAGCTACCGATTGCGGCAAAAGAACGCGGCGCCGGCCCTGCAGCAGAGCGTATCGGCATAATGATGACCCTGGCGGCCCTCCGGCCGCCGGCCACAACCCATTCCAGCCAGAGTATCCAATGTTCGAACATATCGATGCCTATCCCGGCGACCCGATCCTTTCGCTCAACGAAAGCTTTCAACTAGATCCGAGGACCGACAAGGTCAACCTGAGCATCGGCATCTACTTCGACGGCGATGGCAAGCTGCCCGTGATGCAGGCGGTGGCGGAAGCCGAAGGCGCGCTGATGGCCGACATGGGCCCGCGTCCCTACCTGCCCATGGCCGGCTTCGCGGCCTACCGTGACGCCGTGCAGGCGCTGGTTTTCGGCGCGCAATGCAAGGCGCGCGCGGAAGGCCGCATCGCCACCGTGCAGACCCTGGGCGGTTCGGGCGCGCTGCGGGTAGGCGCCGATTTCCTGAAGCGATATTTCCCGGAGGCGCAAGTCTGGATCAGCGACCCGAGCTGGGAAAACCATCGCGTGATCTTCGAGCGCACCGGCTTCACCGTCAACACGTATCCGTACTACGACGACGCCACCGGCGGCCTCAGGTTCGATGCGATGATGGACGCGCTGCGGCTGATCCCGAAGCGCAGCATCGTGCTGCTGCACGCCTGCTGCCACAACCCCACCGGCGTGGACCTGAACCAGGACCAGTGGCGCAAGCTCATTGCCCTGCTGAAGGCGAACGAGTTGCTGCCCTTCGTCGACATGGCCTACCAGGGCTTCGGCGCCGGCCTGGACGACGATGCGTTCGCGGTGCGCGAGCTGGTGGCGCAAGGCGTGCCGTGCCTGGTGGCGAATTCGTTCTCGAAGAATTTTTCGCTGTACGGCGAACGCTGCGGCGGGCTGAGCGTGGTCTGCGACAGCGCGGAAGAAACCGGCCGGGTCCTGGGCCAGCTGACGGGCGCGGTACGCGCCAACTACAGCAACCCGCCGACCCACGGCGCACGGGTGGTGGCTAAGGTACTGACCACGCCGGCCCTGCGCGTGACCTGGGAGCGCGAGCTGGCGCAGAAGTGCGATCGCATCGCCAGGATGCGCGCGGCGATCCACGACAGCCTGCGCGACCATGTCAGCGGCGAGGCGCTGTCGCGCTACCTGACCCAGCGCGGCATGTTCACCTATACCGGCCTGACGGCCGACCAGGTGGACCGCCTGCGCGCGGAGCACGGCGTGTACCTGCTGCGCTCGGGGCGGATGTGCGTGGCTGGCCTGAACGAGGGCAACGTGAAGCAGGTGGCGGGGGCTATTGCCAGCGTGCTGGCACCGGCTGCGTAAGGGTTGTTTGTCCGGCGTCAGCCGGAGCCCGCCGGTGGGCCAATGCCGCCTGCAATGACGGCTGCTGAATCCGTTGATTCTTGTGTGTGGCCCTCGGCGGGCCACACCACCCCGCCATGCGCAGCGAGCCGTGAAGGTGTTCCAGGCCGTATGGGGCGCTTCGTGATCTGGGAAAAGAGCGGAAAAGAGGGGGCCATGTTTGAGTCTTGCCTGAAAAATCCGTTTCGCGACCCAGGAATACCATCGCCGCTGGCACGGTTTGGACCTCAGCTGAGTAATCCCGTTCTCTAGCCGGTTGAGGGGCCATTCGCCCCTCAACCGGCGTCACGCGCCGTACCCAAACAGCGCTCTGCGAGCCAGCCAGAGATGGCTCAGTGCAACCGGTGTGTTCAGTAGCGCCGATTCCTCGCTCGCCGCTCGGTAGCGCACCTAGGTAGCGCACTTTGGTTGCGCCGATCCCTGTACGCACCTGCCCCGAATCCGCATCCATGCCAGCACGTGCCTTCATGCCGAAGTCATACTGCTTGCCCTTTCGCGTTGAATGCATCTCGGGATCGTGCCCAATGCTGCTGTTCTTCGTCGAGGTGGGCGCGCTGTTCAGCTTGGCCTTGGTGTGCCATGTGCAATACAGCCTTGATCTCGACGGCCTCCTGTGCGAGTTGCACCCGCAGCAGAGCATTCCAGTGCCGCTTATGAATGCGATACCGCTTAAGTTGGCTGCAGTCCGGATCGCGGCGCAGGACGGCGCTATCGTTAGAGGCTATTTGAGCGTACTTCCCACGGGAGCTGCAGCCCGTGGATAGGGCGTCGATCCTGGACGGGAACGTGGCGCTTCCCTGACTATCTCGCTAAAGAATTTTCCGCCTCCGCCCCGTATTCGGATTTGTCCGATATCACTGCCACCGTATATTTGTTAAAAACGATATTTTGATGGGTGGAGAGATTTTGTGGAAAATTTGGATACGCGGATACCGTTTTTTGAACCGAGATTTATCAAGCCGTTGTGGGCGTTAAGGCGTGAGCAGCAAGGTTGCACCGTTGAGGATATAGAAGAGTTCCACATTTCTACCGAGCGCCCGGCGCCGCCTCTGCGAGACCAGTCGCCGGTGCGTCTCGGGGTAGGGCGCGGCTTTCAGTATCTTGGTCATTGGAATAAATATGGTTTTATCATTGTTCCAAGTGCCACGGCAATTGGAGAGGTATCGACCGGTAGTCGGCATCTGGGACCGGTTGCGCGGCGAGGAATGATTTCAGAGCATGATGTTTACTATCCGGTGCGAAACGTTGACTATCGCACTTGGCAGATCAACCACAAGCAGGGCGGTGACTTGATTCTATATTCCGATAGAATCGAGGTTAGGCTTGTCAAGCCTATTTTTGTGGAGTTTGATTTATGATATTACATGGAGCGATAATAAAAAGGGTCAAAATTTTCATTAAAATATTTTTAATTTTTTTGGTTGCGATATTTGCAGTGCCGTATAGTTGCGATGCAATCAACAGATCGGCAGCGCACGAATGCGAGCGTGACTCCGTAGGGGGCTATATTGGTGAAACCTGCCTTCTAACGGGCGATTATGGAACGTTATTCCGTCTCTATGATGCACGTACCGGCGAATTGCTGGCGGAGTGCACATACCTTAGCCCCGAAGCACGGCGGGTATTCCGGTCAAAAGATGATGTGRTCTATGACGTTGGCGCTAGCGATGGCTCGGGCCACATAGCATTGCCGCCGACCCGATGGGACTGGCTACGGGCTAGACTCCCGTAAGGGCGATGAGGAGTCCGAGGACGTGGCGCTCCCTGATGGGGTGATAGAGCGATGGCTACGGTCCGTCGCTTGATGATTGTTGCACCACGTGGGAGCCCGATGCCCGATGCCCGGTACCAGACCGGCTATTTGCGCTCGCACTGATTGTGCCGGGATGCAGATCAGCGTCCGGGATGTGCACTCGATTATGTGTGGCTATTACGTTACTATGGAAACGTTCTCCATGTTCTGCAAATAGCCAGTTGCGGGATTTGCTCCAGTCGACAGACGTTTGCAGCGCAATGCTCCCCGCTCTTCCACCGTCCCACATAAGGATTGCTTTCATGTCACCCCGTCTTTTTCTTCGAAGCACGCTGCTCTGCGCGGTCACGCTTGTTCCGGCCGCRCCGGCTCTTGCATATTTCGACACGTTCATCAATGGCACCGTGATCGGGAGCATGAACCAAAAGGAATCGGCCGCGCTATCCAAGGCTGTTGGCAATACGCTGAACGACGGCACCGACGGAGCGGCGGTGCCATGGACCTACCCGGCGTCGGGAAAGCGCAAGCCGATCGAGGGTAATCTGACTCCGATGAACGCCAAGACCGACAAAGGCCAGTCCTGCCGCCAGTTGAGGGTTCAGCTGAAACGCGCCGACCATGAAGACAACTGGACCGGCTGGTTCTGCAAGCAGAGCGACGGGCACTGGCGCTCGCGCAAGGTCAGCGAGGGTTGAACGCCTGCAGTACATGACTCGGCTTTCTTCCTTTTGCGCTAATCCGCAAGGGCAAAGCGCGCGCGGCAAGCGCAAAAACATCAGGAAACCGCCCTGGACGAGTACACATCAATAACACCGTAGCGCGAACACGTCACCGGGCATGGGGTCCCTGGAATTGGCCTCCCGGATGCACGTCACGCGCAGGAGCCTCGGACGTGCAGATCATCAAGCCTCGGCGTGAGCAATACTGGCACCTGGCAATCGTGCTGGCAGCCATGCTGATTCCCGCGCTCGTCATGGTGCCGCTGGTGTTCTTGCAGGGAAGGCAACGCGCCGACGGCGAAGCGTTGGTCACGGCGGTGGCGATCCAGAAGCAGATGGACAACATCCTCAGGGTGGTCACCGCCAATGTCGACAAATCCATGGCGCTGCTCGGCAAGCCATGCCAGGAGGTGATCGGCGAACTCACGCGGACGAGCACCCTGAGTCCGTATTTCCGCTCGCTCATCCTGGTCCATCAAGAGAAACTCTACTGCTCTCCGGTCCTGGGCAAACTCAACGACATCCCCCTCGCCCTGGCATTCGACGCGATGACCAGCTTGCCGCCAGGGCAGCGGATCACCCCGAGCGCTGGCACCTCCATGGTCCCGGACCGGCCCGCGGTTATCGTCTCGCACGGTATTGGCGACGGTTCGGGCGTGCTGGCTGTCATTGACGGGCAGTACCTGCTGGACATCCAGGCGGCCGCCTCGTACCGCGGCCAGTTCCAGGTCCAGATCCTGCTCAGCGACTCGCTACGCCAGTTGCCGACCGGCGCGCCGTTGACGACGCCGACCGGCCCGCGCTACCGGAACAGCATGAAACTGGCCAGGTCCGCCGTCTTTCCCATCGAGGTGCGCGTCGCGGTGGCCCCTGCGCTCATCACCGCTTACCGCCATGAGCTGTGGCGTCACTACGCACCGTTCCTGGTACTGGCGGCGCTGCTCTCAGGATACCTGGCGCATCTGTTCTGCCGGCGCCGGCTGTCCCTGGTCAACGAGATCTACCGCGGCATGCGACAGCGCGAATTTCACATGGTCTACCAGCCGGTCATCCGGCTGGCCACGGGAGAGTGCAGCGGGCTCGAGGCCCTCGTGCGCTGGCACCGGCCGGGCCAGGGCCATATCCGGCCGGACATCTTTATCCCGCTGGCGGAAGACAATGGCCTCATCGGCGACCTGACGCGGCATATCTTCGACCTGGTGGCCGCCGACTTGCCGCGCCTGGGACTGGGACCGCGCGACCACATCGGCGTCAACGTCAGCGCTTCCCACCTGGCGACCCCCGGATTCGTCGATGATGTGCAGCGACTCCTGGGCAAGTTCGGCCCCGGCGGCCCGCTGCTGGTCCTGGAAGTCACCGAACGCGAAGCGCTGCCGAATGACGAGCAGGTGCAACGCAACATCGAGCGGCTGCGTTCGCGGGGCGTGCTCTGGGCGCTCGATGATTTCGGCACGGGACAGAGTTCGCTGTCCTACCTTGAACAGCTCCACGCCGATTTCCTCAAGATCGATCGCTCGTTCGTCATGGGCATTGGGACGGACTCCGTCAATGCCGTGGTGCTCGACACCATCATCAGCCTGGGCCAGCGGCTGCATCTGGACCTGACCGCCGAGGGGATCGAGAACGAGGAGCAGGCCGCCTACCTGCGACAGCACGGCGTGCATTGGGCGCAAGGCTATCTGTTCGCCGCGCCGTTGGGGGCGGGCGAGCTGGCGGCGTGGCGCCACCACCGTCCCGGTGCCACTTCGGCCACCCTGGAAGAGCAGGCCATGCCCGGCTAACTGACCGGGCCCTGGCCATGGCCTGGTCATTCAGCGCGGATTACGGCGTCACGATATTGAAATCAGGCCTGAATGTGTCGAGCATGCCTGCTAGTTCGCCCATGAACTTATTGGTGTTCACAGAAAGGGTGTCGGCTCACTACCACGCGTGGTTGTAGTTGATGGAGAGCACTCTCACATCCGCGGCGCCTGCCGGCATGCTGAGATGTTTGACTTCAAGGTCAACTTCAAAGGCTTAAAGTCAAAGGCGGTTTCACCACCCCTGCGGGGCGGCGACCTACTTTTTTGTCTTGCCAAAAAAGTAGGCAAAAAAGGTACACCGGGGTACGGCTCGCTTCGCATCGCGCTGGGGTGTGGCCCGCCCTTGGGGGCGCTCCACACGGCTACACCGAAGCTCATTCGGGCGGCAGCTGTTATTCGCGGTCCTCGAAGATCGAATGTTGGGGCTTCCGAGGGCTCTGATTCTGCGGTCGCGGCTCAATGGGACATGATGTGCTCAATAGCGGAAACCGCACCGGCCACGCCGTTTTCCTCCCGCATGCTGGCACCTAGTGCCTGGGCACGGGAACGCGCTTCGGTGCTCTCGGCAAACGCGATGCCACGCGCCAGCGCAGCGGCTTGCAGGTGCTTTCCGTTCACGGCGCCGGCGGCAATGCCTGCGCGCCTGAGCCGGTCGGCCCAGAAGAACTGGTCGCCCGCGAACGGCACCACCACCGATGGCACGCCGGCCCGCGCCGCGGAATGGGTTGTGCCGGAGCCGCCATGATGGATGACCAGCGAGGTCCTGGGAAACAGCCAGTCATGGGGTGTGTCGCCCATGACATGAAAATTCGCCGGCAGCACGGTGGCGTCCGCACCACTCCAGCCCGGATAGAACAACGCCCGGCGGCCCGCGGCGGCGGCGATCATCGCTTCCAGCGTTTTCTGCCGGTCAAAACCCGCCATGCTGCCAAAGCCGATGTAGATCGGTGCCTCCCCGGCCGCGAGGAAGTCGCGTAACGACTGCGGCGCGGACCAGTCCGGCGACGGCGGGATCCATTGCCCGCAGACATGCGTGTTGCCGGGCCAGTCGCCGGGGCGGGGCAGCAGGCTGGGCGATATCCCGTACAGCATCGGGTGCCGGGTCCAGAGTTCCCGCCGTGGCGGCAGCCCGCATACGGCCGCGCGCGCCGCGTTGGTCTGCTTGCGGAACGCGCGCCACAGCAGCCCGTTGACGAAGTGATGGCTCGCGCGGTTGAGCAGGCCCGGCACCCGGTTCGGCGGCAGGAAGGGCGAAGCGAATGCCGCCGTAGGCGTGATCGGGATGAGCCCGGTGCCGATGGCCTTTACGCCGAGATGTTCTGCCGCCGACAAGCCGACAAAGGCGGCCAGCGCCGAGACGATGATGGCATCGCAGCCCTCGCCCGCCGCCACGATCGCCCGCAGCCAGGCCTCGGCGTTGGCATTGGCAATGCCCGCCAGCGCGCTCGCGGTGCTGGTGAGCCCGCTGTTCCCGGCAACGACGCTGGCGATCGCGTTCTCGGGCTGCAGGGTTCCCTTGATGTCTCCCGCCAGCGCGGTTGTCGGGACGCCAAGGGACCGGGCGGTGCCCAGGGTGGCTTCATCGGCGAGCAGCCGGGTTTCGTGGCCGGCGTCCATCAGGGCGCGGCACAGTGCCGCCAGCGGGCGGGTATCGCCTTCCGTTCCATAGGTTGCAACGACGAATTTCATGTTTTCCTGCGGCTCCTGGTGCTCGGTACGGCTGGCCGGCTCAAGCGGGGGGCGAGGGCCGGCTGCGGCACCAACTATCAGGCAAACCCTGCAAATAAGCACGATCCCGGATCCGTTCTCCTAGACTTGAAAACCGCGAGGCCGCCACCGGGCGATCCGGGATGTGGCGTTCGAAGATCTTACTGATGCGGGGCGCAATATGGAATTCCTGAACTCCGGCAAGATTCTGCCCGCAGGGCTGCCTTTCTCCGAGTGCGTGCGGGTTGGCGAGCTGTTGTACCTCTCCGGGCAGATGGGCATCGTGCCCGGCACCACCCGCCTTGTGCCGGGCGGCATCCGCGAAGAAGCCAGGCGGGCGCTGATGAATATCCGCATCACGCTCGAAGCGCACGGCCTGTCGCTAAAGCATGTGGCCAAATGCACCATCATGCTGGCCGATATCGGCGAGTGGCAGGTGTTCAACGAGGTCTACAAGGAGTTTTTCGAGGAACCGTATCCGGCGCGCAGCGCGCTCGGCGCCAACGGACTGGCGCTCGGCGCCAGGGTGGAGGTGGAGTGTATTGCCGTGTTTGGCGGCTGAACGGCGATTCCGGCGCCGTCGCGCCGGATGCCAATGGCCTTACTTGCTGGCGTCACGGCTGTCGCCGCCGATCATGTCGAGGATGATCATGGTGCGGTCCAGTACACCGCGGTCGTCAAAATAGGCGCTGAAGTGGGCCGGCATGTAGCCGTTTGTATAGAGCCGGTACGACCATGCCTCGCGCTTCATGAGGGGGTAATACTGGACCGGCTCGCGCGGCATGCCAAAGCGCTCGGCCACGTCGCGCTTGGTCCAGACACCGGGCCGTGCCTCGTAGATCTCCTTCTCGGTCAGCATCTGGCGGAAGTTGGAAAGGTTTCCGCTTGCGTCGAAATCCGCGGCGTAGACCTCGAATCCGAGCGGCTGCTTGGAGTAGATCCAACGGCTGGTGCCCCCGGCGAGCTGATAGGTCTCGGTGGGTGCGCCGAACGTGTCGCGCACGGTACTTTGCGGACTGCCGATCATATTTTGCGCGGTCTGCACGGGATTCAGGGTCGCGCAGGCACACAGCGCGAACGCGGCGGCGGCGGCGGCCATCCATCTGACTAAGCGATATTGCATGACCATTCTCCAGCGTCTGCGCGGGTCGTGTTTATCGGGGACATCCGTGCAGCATAGCGCATGCGCACGCAAATGCACATGTCGCATCTGTCGCGCCTCCCTTGCCCTCACGGTAAACGCACCGGGCGGGGGATTTATTCCATCAGCCCAAATCGCGCGGCGTCCGTGATTTTCCGCCTTGACTTTCATTTAACCTGTTGGTTAAATGAGCCCATGCCATCCTCCATCGACCCGCTCACCCCCATCTTTGCCGCCCTGGCTGACCCGACCCGCCGTGCGATCCTGGCGCGCCTGGCCGAAGGGGAGGCGCCGGTAAGCGAGCTGGCGCGTCCGTTCGAGATGTCCGCTCCGGCGATTTCGAAGCACCTGCGCGTGCTTGCGGAAGCCGGACTGATCGAACGCGAAGTCAACGCGCGCTGGCGCATCTGCCACCTGCGGGCCGATGCGTTGCGCGACGCGCATGACTGGCTGGGTACTTACCGGCGCCATTGGGAAGGCAACCTGGATCGCCTCGTTGAGTTCGTCGAACGCACCCATGCGGCGGGCGTCACCGAAGGCGCCCGCAGCGAAAGCAAATCCCGAGGGAAAAAATCATGACCCAAGCCGCTACCTTCCACCTGGAAATGGAACGCTTCATCCGCGCCCCGCGCGAGAAGGTCTTCGATGCATTTACCAGCCAGGCCGCGCTGGCCGCGTGGCATTGCCCGCGCGGCATGAGCGTGCTGGAAGCCAGCGCCGACGCACGCGTCGGCGGCAAGTACCGCATCGTGATGGGCGGGCGCGATGGCGCGAAGCACATCGTGGGCGGCGAGTACCAGGCGATCGACCGCGCTGACTTCCTCGCCTATACCTGGACTTGGGAATCCGGCGAAATTCCGCGGGAGATCAAGACGCTGATCGAAGTCACGCTGACGGAGAAGGAGGGCGGCACCCGTCTGCACATGCGCCACAGCGGCTTCCCGGAAGCGCGCGAGCGCGACTCGCATATGGGGGGATGGCAATCGGTGTTCAATCGCCTCAGCGACTACCTCGATCCGGCGGGCAGCGCCGGCACCGTGACCGTGATCGGCGATCCGCGCAGCAGCTACTGCCGCACGGTGCGCATGGCGCTTGAGGAAAAAGGCGTGGCTTACACGCTGAAGCCGGTGCCGCCGCATTCGCCGGAGGTGCTCGCGCACAATCCGTTCGGGCGCATTCCGGTGCTGACCGACGGACCGATCGCGTTCTACGAAACGCGCGCGATCCTGGGCTATATCGAGGAAGCCTTTGACGGACCGAGCCTGCTTGAAAAATCCGGCCCCGTCTCCCGTGCGCGCTGCGAGCAGTGGATCAGCCTGATCAACTGCCATGCCTACGACACGATGGTCCGCCGCTACGTCCTGCAGTACCTCTTTCCAAAGGGAGAGAACGGCCAGCCCGATCGCGCGATGATCGATGCGGCGCTGCCGGAGATCGCCGCGCAACTCCAGGCGCTGGAGGACGCATACGGCGATCGCGACTACCTGGCTGGCACGGCGCTGTCGATGGCGGACCTGTTCCTCGCGCCGATCCTGACCTATGTCGGCATGTTCCCTGAAGGGGCCGAGCTGCTGGAGAAGTGCCCCAACGTGCGGCGCGCGCAGGCGGTCATGCGCGAGCGGCCCAGCTTTGCCGCCACGCAGCCGCAGCTTGGCTGACGGCGGGACCTGTATGGAGGCGGATGCGCTATCCGTGCCGCTTGTCCGGGTACAACGCCTCCAGGCGGGCCCGGACAGCGGAAATGTGATCGCCTGTGTTTGCCACGGCCTCCCGGAGTTCGGACTGCGTACAGTTAAGCTCCGTGCACCAGTACTGCACTTCAAGCGCATCCATCATGTTGACCCTTCCCGGGTCCAGTGGCCTGAAGTGCTTCGGATCGTTGCTCATGCGGCTCTCCCAGCCTTTGCCGGCCGCGTCACATGGGGTCGTGAGCGGAGCGTGTTGCTGTCGAATGGCTGCCTTGCATTGTAGTCATTGATCGGCCGCGCATGGCAGCGTGTTAGCGCTTGCGGCCGCTTGGTTCAGCGCAGCGGTGTCATGCGGCCGGAAGGACAACCGCCGTGGCCTCCACTTCGACCTTCAGCCCGAAATGCAGCGGACCGGTCGGCACGATCGCCCGCGCCGGGCGCGCGTTGCCCGCCCATGCCGCGTAGATGGCGTTGAAGACCGGCCAGTTCTCGATGCTGTCCACATAGACGCGGACCTGGACCAGTCCGGCGATACCGCTCCCGGCGGCGACCAGCGCCGCCTCCACGTTTGCCAGCACCTGCCGCGCCTGCTCGTCGAAGGGGGCGCCGGAGAGCTTTTGCCCGTCAGGCGTGACCGGAAGCTGGCCGGACACAAAGACAAAGCCATTGGCGACCGTTGCGTGGCTGTAGTGTCCGCCCGGCGCGGAGAGTCCGGCGGGCGAGACCGTCTGCA
Source organism: Cupriavidus sp. 05T313 (assembly GCF_056396665.1). NCBI lineage: Bacteria > Pseudomonadati > Pseudomonadota > Betaproteobacteria > Burkholderiales > Burkholderiaceae > Cupriavidus > Cupriavidus sp. 05T313. The sequence goes on from NZ_JBFTLX010000006.1 coordinate 61,265, forward strand.
CAGTCTGTGCGGTCTGGACTGCGTGATTCTGATTACCATCCATGAAACCGGCTCCAGGTGGCGAGCTCGCCGTCTTGCGCGAGCGCGTGATATTCAGGAAATTGCGCCCCTGTCGCGCAGGCATGATTGGGCAGGATGCGCAGCAGCGTGCCGATGGGGAAGCGCGTTGCGATGTCGGGCTCCGGAGAGCCTTCCCGCGAGAGAATGCCATGTTCCTGGTTGGCGCCGCTGAGCACGTACCCCGGCAGCACGGCGCCGTCGATGCCGCAGACCTGGCCGTAGCCGAAATCGCACTTCTGCTTCTGGGTGCCGCGGTCGCGGCTCATGGCCATCCATCCCGCGTCCACGATGGCCCAGCCCTTGTCCGCCTGGTGCCCGATCACGGTGGTCAGCACGCTCAGCGCCACGTCTTCCGTCGTACACACACCGACATTGCGCATGACCAGGTCGAAGAACACATAGACGCCCGCGCGCACCTCGGTGACGCCTGCCAGGCCGGTTGCGGAAAGCGMCGTGGGGGTCGAGCCCACGCTGACAACCGGGCAAGGCAGGCCGGCTTCGCGCAGCCGGCTGGCCGCGCTGACGCAGCCGGCCCGCTCTTGTTCCGCCATCGCGGCCAGGGCTTCGGGCGTGTCCAGGTCGTAGCTGGAGCCGGCGTGCGTCATCACGCCGCCCAGGCGGGCGCCGCCTTCGTGCAGCACGCGGCCGACTGCGAGCAGCGCCGCTTCGCCGGGGCGGATGCCGGAGCGGTGGCCATCGGTGTCGATCTCGATCCAGACCTCGAACGTTTCCTTGTGTTCGGCGCCGAATGCGACGATGGCCTCGGCGGACGCCACGCTATCGGTGACGATCTTCAGGTCGCAGCCCTGGCGGCGCAGGGCCAGGGCCTGGGGCAGCTTGCCCGGCACCATGCCGACACCGTAGAGGATGTCGGTGACGCCATCGGCAAAGAAATGCGCGGCTTCCTTGAGGGTGGAAACGGTAATACCGCGCGCGCCGGCCGCGATTTGCGCCTGCACCACGGGCGAGCATTTGCTGGTTTTGGCGTGCGGGCGGAAGCGCACGCCAAGCGCATTCATGCGTGCCTGCATGCGCTGGATATTGTGCTGCATGCGGGCGAGGTCGATCACCGCTGCCGGCGTTTCCAGGCTCGCGAGCGTGTCGGAGGAAATAGGCATATCGTCTTGGGGTCTTTAGAGGTGGTTAGTCCAGGAGCTGGCCTCTGGCCTTGAGCGCCGGCACATCGTCGCGCAGGCCGCGCGAAATCAGGTTCGACACCACGGCAGGCGCTGTGCCGCCCTGGGCCGGGACGTCGACGCCCACCGCCTGCATCTGGCGGCGCAACTGCGGATCGGCCGCGGCACCGGCCATGGCCGCGGTGAGCCGGGTGACAACGCTGTCGGGCGTGCCCTTGGGCGCAAAGATGGCGTTCCAGGAGCGCACGTCGAGAGGATAGCCAGCCTCCCTGGCGGTACCCGTGCCGGGCAATTGTTTCAGGCGCTCGCCGGACAGCACCGCCAGCACCTTGATCTTGCCGCCGGCAAGTTGCGGCAGCGCGGTGGTCGTCTGGTCGCACATGAAGTCGGTCTGGCCGCCCATCAGGTCGCTGACGGCCGGCGCCACGCCCTTATAGGGAACATGGGTGGCATTCTTCTTCAGTGCCGCGAGCAGCAGCACGCAGCCATAGTGCGAGACCGAGCCCAGGCCGGCGCTGCCGTACGATGCCGTGGCCGCATGGGTTTGCAGCCATGCGTCGAACTCCCGCAGGTTGCCGGCTGGCAGGTCCGCCCGCGCGACCAGCAGCATCGGCGCCGATCCGGCGAGCCCGATGGGCTTGAAGTCCGCGACCGGGTCGTAGGGCAGCTTCTTGTACAAGGCCACATTGGCGACATGGGTGCCGATCGTGCCGAAGCCCAGCGTGTAGCCGTCGGGCGCGGCCTTCGCCAGCTTGGCAAGGCCAATGGTGCCGCCCGCGCCGGCGAGATTCTCGATGACCATGGGCTGGCCGAGCTGATCGCCCATTTGCCTGGCAAAGCCCCGCGCGAGCGCGTCACTGGGTCCCCCGGCCGGGAACGGCACCACCAGCGTGATGGGCCGCGCGGGAAACGCCGGACTTTGTGCCATGGCCTGCGCGGCCAGGGCCAGGGTGGCTGCCGCCAGCAGGCGGCGGCCAAGAGGAGTTGAAATGCCGAGCATGGCGGGCGCTCCCTAGCAAGTTGCAGCGTGAAAGGACCGCAGCCATGGCAGCGCCGGCTCCAGCGTCGCGAACTCGGCGTCGGGCGCCGGCGCGCCCGCGGGCAGGGCCAGGCCCACCCGGTTATGCCAGTAGGTGCGCAAGCCCACGGCCGAGGTCCCGAACATGTCATAGCCCGAGCCCGCGATGAAGGCGGCATCCGCGGCCGGCACGCCGAGCTGCTTCAGCGCCAGTTGATACGGGCGTGGATCCGGCTTGTAGAAGCCGGCTTCCTCGGAGGTGACGACCACATCCCAGTCGATATCCAGCAGGGCAGCGGCACGGCGTCCCAGGCGTTCGGAGCAGTTGGTCACCACCGCCAGGCGGCAATGCGGCCGCAGCGCCCGCAGCAGTTCGCGCGCGCCATCCCATGCCGGGAGCGCATCCCAGCCGGCCTCGAGCGCATCCGGCGCGCTGGCGGGCAGGCCGACATGTCGGGCTGCCTCCCGCACCAGTTGCTCATAGCTGACGTAGGCGCCGCAACCATAGGTCCGCTTCAGGTACTCCGCCCGCCACGCCCTGCCTTGCGCCTCCGATTCGGCGGCGGCGTTCCAGATAGTCCAGGAATCCAGCAAGGCAGTGAGCAGGTCGAACAGGACGGCGCGGGGCCRGGCAGGGGAGGGAGAACGGTCCGGGGTATCCATGGGGGCCTTTTACGTGAGTGGGGTGGTTGTCAGCGGCAATCGGCAATCGGCAGTCGTGACAGGCCCTCAGTGTAGGAAGGAGTATGCGGCTCGTGGTTAAATACCGGAACATCAATCGTTAAGCTGAAGTGAATGATCCAGATCGAGGACCTGCGGCTGGTCGAAGCGCTGGCGCAAGCGCCGTCCCTGAGCGCCGCCGCGCGCGCGCTCAACGTGACACCACCGGCGCTGTCGATGCGCCTGCGCAAGCTCGAAGCTACCCTGGGCCTGGCGCTCGCCACGCGGACCGCAAGGCGCCTGAGCCTCACGCCGGAAGGGGAGCGGTTTGCCCAGGAGGGCGCGGCGCTGCTGGCGCAGCTCGAGGCGTTGCCAGAGTCTTTTCGCCGGGAGGACAGCCGCCTGACCGGTACGCTGCGCATCGCCGCCCCCTTTGGCTACGGGCGGCACCACGTGGCCCCGCTGCTAGCGCGTTTCGCGCAGCGCCATCCCGGCTTGCGCCTGCAACTGGACCTTCGGGAAACGCCCTGGCCCGACCGCCATGACTCTGACGCGGTGATCCATATCGGCGCGGTACGGGACTCATCCTGGATCGCCCGCACGCTGGCGCCGAATGCGCGCTGGCTGTGCGCAAGCCCGGCTTACCTGCGCGCGCATGGTACGCCCGCCGAGCCGCGCGACTTGCTGGAACACGCCTGCATCTGCATTCGCGAGAACGACGAGGACGTGACGCTGTGGCGCTTTCGCCGGCCGGGTCCGGGCGCCGCGCGCCGGCCCCCGGCACGCGAGACGCTGCGGGTCGTGCCGGCCTTTACCACCAACGATGGCAGCGTCGCCCGCCAGTGGGCGGAACAAGGGCTGGGCCTAGTGCTGCGCTCGGAATGGGATACGGCGGAGGCGGTGGCGCGCGGCTCGCTGGTCCGCGTGCTTGCCGACTGGGAGTTCGACAGCGCCCCGGTGACTTTGCTGGTGCCGACGCGGCGTGGGCGTACGGCACGGGTGCAGGCGCTGCTGCAGTTCTTCGAGGAGGGATTGGGGAAATAGCGATCCGGAAATTACGGGTTTGCCGAGGCGAGCTTTCGCCGGCGCGCAGGCAGACTTCTATTGCTCCGGGTTGGCGCAGTAGCCGTCGAATGATTCCAGGGTGAGCTTAAAGCCCTGTTTCTGGGCCAGCTCGCCCGGACGCACACATTGCCTGGTGCGCGTGCACCAGGCGTATCCGGCCGAGGGGATGCAGCCATTCGCATCCCGGTCGGAGCCAGGCATATTCGCCGCGGGAGCCGGCGTTTCCGGCTTGGCCGGCGCCACCGGCGCTTGCGTTGCGCATGCGGCGACGCAGCAAAAGAGAAGCGCGCTGAGGGGGCAGGTCACACGCATCGGCATCGGTCTCTCCATGATTGCGGCGCCTTCAAGGCGCCGCCTGCGGCGTGACAATATTGAAGTACCCGTCAAAACTATCCAGCATGCCGAACAGCGACGCCACCGCCTTGGGATCGCCGTCAATGCGGATGCTGCCATTGCTGATCGCTTCCGGCAGCGTCAGTTGCCTGAGGCTGATGCGGTCGAGCGTGGCCTTGTCCAGGGTGAGCGACGCCGTGGGCCGCGGATGTTGCGTGTCGGCCAGGTAGGTCAGCGCACTGTTGCGCAGGGTCATGGCGTAGCGCTGCCGCAGGTCCGTGAAGTTCCAGTTCAGCGTCATGGCCTTGCCGGCGGCCTTGTCGGCGTTCAGGCGTACGGCAAGGTAGTCGAAGAAGTACGGTACGGTCAGCGCGCGCACCATGTCGGGCGATGTGGTGCCGCCGGACGCGCCCCGCTTGACGCCGTTGCGCAGTTCCTGCGCGCCGGTGAGGTAGGCGTTGCGCCAGGTGGCGTTCTCGGTCTGGTAGCCGAGCTGCTCCAGCGCATCGGCCTGCAGCGCGCGGGCCGCCGCGTTGGACGGGTCGGCAAAGACGAGTTCATTGCCAATCTGCGCCACCCAGCGGTATTCGCCGCGGGCATAGGCCTCGCGCGCCTTGGCCAGGACCGCGTCCGGCCCGCCCATCCATTCAATCGTCTTCTTCGCGCCCTGCACCGGCGGCAGCGGGTTCAGGTGGGCGGGATTGCCGTCGTAGAAGCCCAGGTAGCGCTGGTAGACGGCGCGCACGTTGTGGCTGATGGAGCCGTAGTAGTCGCGCGCATACCATTTGCTGGCCAGCGGCTCGGGCAGCTTGCGCAGCGTGTCGGCAATGTCCATGGGCGTCATGCCATGGTTCATCAGGCGCAGCGTCTGGTCGTTCAGGTAGGCGTACATATCGCGCTGGTCCGACAGGAACTCGTTGATGCGCGCCTGGCCCCAGGTGGGCCAGTGGTGCTGCGCGATCAGGATGTCGCTGCGCTCGCCATAGCGCGCCAGTGCCTGGCCGATGTAGTACGACCACGCCTTGGCGTCGCGTACCTGCGCGCCACGGATGGTCAGGATGTTGTGCTGGGTGCGGGCGGCGTTCTCCGCGATGCACAGGGTGCGCATCTGCGGGAAGTAGAGGTTCATCTCGGCCGGCGCCTCGGTGCCGGGCGTGAGCTGGAACTCGATGTCGATGCCATCGACGCGGCGCGTCTCGATGGTCTTGGCGATCAGGTCGGTGGGTGCGAGCAGCGTGACCGTGCCCCGCGAGGTGGCCTTGCCCAGTCCCGCGTCGACTTGCCCTGTCGCGCTGCGGGGCAGGGTGGTGCCGTACATGTACTGCGCGCGCCGGCTCATGGCGTTGCCTGCCAGCACGTTTTCGCTGACGGCTTCTTCCATGAAGCCGGCCGGCGCGATCACGGCCACCTTGCCGGCCTTGACGTCGGCTTCGTCGGCGATGCCCTTGGCGCCGCCGAAATGGTCGGCATGGCTGTGCGTGTAGATCACGGCGACGACCGGCTTGCGGGGCCGGTGCGCGTAGTACAGCGCCAGGGCCGCGCTCGCGGTCTCGGCGGTGATCAGCGGGTCCATCACGATGATGCCGGTGTCGCCCTCGATGATGTTCATGTTCGAGAGGTCGGCCCCGCGCACCTGGTAGATGCGGTCAGTGACCTTGAACAGGCCCGCTTCGTTGTTGAGCTGCGCGAGCCGCCACAGGCTGGGGTTGACCGTAGGCGGCGCGGCATCGGCGCGCTCGAAGGCATAGGCGTTGAAGTCCCACGCCACCCGGCCATCCGCGGTGCGGATGGTGGCTTCGGGGAAGCGTGCCACCAGGCCGCGATGGGCATCCTCGAAATCCTGCCGGTCGCCGAAGGGCAGCGCCTGCAGCCACGCCGCATTGGCCTGGGCGGTCGCGGGCGAAGCCGGCGCGCTGGCCGTCTGGGCGGTGGCAGCCTGGAAGGCGAGGAGCGCCAGCAGGGCGGGCAAGGTACGGCGAAGGGACATGGCAAGGCTCTGTGAAACGGGCAAGGCGACTATTGGAGTCGACCGGAACCTATAATTCAATTGCAAGTTTTTTATCCCAGCAATGCATGGAGCGCATGTCTTGAACCTGAAGCGCCTGGAACACCTGATCGCGGTGGCGGAAGAGGGTTCGCTGGCGGCGGCCGCCCGCCGCGTGCACCTGAGCCAGCCCGCGCTGACCCGCAGCATCCAGGCGCTGGAAGCCGAGGCCGGCATGCCGCTGTTCGACCGCGGCGCGCGCGGGGTCACATTGACGTCGGCGGGGCGCATGGTGGCCGAGCGGGCCCGCCGCATCCTGTTCGAAACCCGTTGCCTGTCGCGCGATCTCGCGCTGGTGCAGCAGCACGAGATCGGCAGCGTCCAGCTGGGGATGGGGCCATTTCCCGCGGCCATCCTGCTGCCCGAGGTGCTATCCGCCATGAATCGCCAATGGCCCAAGTTGCGCGTGACGGCCGAGGTAAATAGCGCGCCGGCGCTGCTCGCCGCCTTGCACGCCGAGACGCTGGATTTCCTGGTGGCGGAGCACCGCACGATTCCGCCGGTGGCGGAACTGGAGGTTCGGCGGCTGCGGCCGGAGCGCTCGGGCTGGTATGTGCGCCCGGACCATCCGCTTAGCCGCGGGCGGGTCACGCCGGCGCTGTTGCGCGAGGCCGCCCTGGTGTCGGTGACGCTGCCGCCGTACGGCCACGGGCAACTGCGCAGGCTGCTTGGCTGCCGGCCTGGCGAAACCCTGCCCTTGCAGGTGGAGTGCAACGACTTTCGCGCACTGGCGCACCYGGCGCGGCATTCCGATGCAGTCCTGCTGGCGCCCGCGCGCGCGCTCAGGGCCGAACTGGAGGCCGGCGCGCTCGTGCCGCTGGAACTGGCGGGGACCCCCGCCATGACCGTGGAGTTCGTGATCGTGCGCCTGGCGCAGCGCACGCTGTCCCCGGCGGCGGAAAGGGCGGTGGCGGTGGTCGAGGCGGCTGCATAGCCGGTTGCGCGTGCCGGGGCGCCGTCGACGCACTGGCGAACCTGCTGCGGATCGCCGAAGCGCGTGGCAATCCCATCCGGCGTGTGGCGGGCACGGTGCGTGTGCTCGGGGTCGAACTGGAAATGGAGTCGCTGGTCCTGATGACACAGTCCCGCGCCGTGGTGCTGGCTATCGGGACAGCCGGTGCCGGCCGCCGTCGGATCCGCGCCGGCACCACATGCCGGGCTGGCCGGGACGGCGCAGCGCATCGAGGCCGCACTGGCGGCCTTCGGCGGCGGGCCGTGCGCGAACGCCGCGGCGGACTGGTGGGAACTGGCCTTGTGGCTGGCAGAGGTCGAGAGCGCGTCGCTGCCAGCTGTCTGCTTTAGTAGGGGATCACCATGAGATGTTGAAGCCGAACACGCAGGCGTCAATACGGAGGATTCACGACCACATATTGGGATCCTTGCGGCTGATACCAGGTAGTGCCGCATTGCTGGTAGACCATGCCGCTATAGTTGACCGGTACGCAACCTGGCGGCACGGTTCTCACCATCGAGCCGACAATGGCCGAAGTCACGGCAACCGTGGCACCGACCGCGACAGCGGCCCCGACCGGGTGGTAGTCATTGTCCCAACCGCCACTATTACCTTGGACATTCACGTTGACATTCTTGTTGACGTTGTTGACGTTGTTCACACTGGTGTTGCGGACATTGTTGGTCCGCGCGTCGGCCTTGCTATTGTTGACCTGAGCAGTCTGCCTGGCGCCACCACCGCCGCCAGCCGCTTGCGCGTGAGCGCCGCCGCCGCCACCACCAGCCGCTTGTGCGCGAGCACCGCCACCACCACCACCTCCGCCACCGCCGCCGCCGCCGCCGGCACGAGCTGCCGCCTCGCCCGCGGGAACCAACGCGAAGCTGGCGAGGACAAGCAAGGCCAGCGGCATCTGAAGCAACTTGCTGAATGATCTCTTCATGATGGCTCCTTTACTTTGTCTTGACCGGCACGATCTCGATCTTGGAAGAGCCTTTCGGCGGCGTGAAGCTGAACACCGAGTCCGTGAAGCTCGGCGTCAGGTTCCACTCAAGGAGGGAGACCGATTGCGGACGGGCTTCATCCGCCCGATTGGTGATGACGACCTTGCGCGGCAGCGGCTTGCCTCCGGTGGTAATCCAGATCTGCCAGTCGATATTGCCCTGACGAAAAGCGTAATGATCGCAAAGGTCCTTTCCGACAAAGTCCTGGCCGGCATTCATTGCGGACTCGATCTTGTCGAGTGGCGCGGCGGGGGTACCCCAGATGAAGAGATCTGTTAGCGGCAGTTCCACGCCGTACTTTTCCTGCAACCGGGCGATCAGGCCACCGATGGTGTCGGAAAATTCCACCGACGAGTAATACTTTTGCGCAGGGGTATAGAGGGTAACAGTCTTGCCGTCGTAGATCAGTTCGCGTTCTGAGCGCGGACTTAGCATCATGACGCGCAGCTTGTTCGGACGGACGACGTCCATATCCGCCCTTGCCATGTGCTGTAGTTTCTGCCCATCCGCCAGCACCCGTTCGGCGGTCAGATCGTTCGATACCCGGAAGCGCTTCAATGTCTGCAGATAGGCGCCCATGTCCTTGAGTGCCTGAATCGATCCTTGATCGACAGCGCTCGCCGCGGCCGCGGCCGGGGCCGTGCCCGCCGGCGGAGTCTGAGCATGATTGGGCGGTGCCGCGAGCGCCATAGCCAGAAGGCTGAGCACCAGAATCTTCCGTTCCATGGCTGTCTCCTCTTGTGAAATGAAATTCACTGCAACAATATGGACGGCTCGCCGCCGGCGATATTTCGCTTTAGCTGATCGAGGGACGTTGGCCGCCTGTTCGCAATCGGCCGCCTCGACTTCGGCATGGCACCGGAAATTTCGTCCAGTGCCCCGCTTTTTGCCACACCGGTTCCGGCTGCACCGCGCCGTTGCACTCACTCCGCACGCTGCGGGAGAAGCTCGGAGTTCGCGATGCCAGGAAACGCATGCAGTACCCGGTCGCAAGACACTTCCAACCTAGTCAAAGCCGGCAGGTAAACTTTGATCCAGGACAAGAAGCCCATTCATAGGCGCGGGCGGCCCAGGTTTAGCGCTTCTCCAGTCTGAGACGCGGCATTCGCAGGCTGCGTCTTGCCTGCTTCCCTATAGTGCAGAGAGGACTACACGCGGTCGCGAGGTCGCGAAATGGCGTATAAGGCGCGCGCGCAGGTCGCGGCACCGACCCCGCCGCCTGCATTGGAAGGGGAGGCGATCACCTGGATTGCAAGTAGGCGGCCACGGCGCTGGCCTCGTCGTAGCTCAAATCGTGCGCCACCGCGCTCATCACGGGCGAGTTGCCGCGCGAACGGTTCTTGAACACTTCGATCTGGCGTAGCAGATAGGCGCGATGCTGCCCGGCCAGTCGCGGGAATGCGCCGGCGCCCTCGGCCCGTGCGCCGTGGCAGGAAGCACAGGCGGGCACCCCGCGGTCAGCGAAGCCTTGCTCGAAAATCGTTTGTCCTTTGCTCGTCAGCTCGGGGTCGCCGGCCACACCCGGCGCCGGCGTCTGACTCCCGTAATAGTCGGCCAGCGATTGGATCGTCGCGTTATCGAGTTGCGCGGCGATTCCCCACATGTGCGAGCGTGCATCGGATTCTCCGCGTTCATGATCGCGGAAGCCTTTGAGCTGTGCCTGCAGATATTCGGGGGTCTGGCCAGCCAGTCGCGGAAACCTGGGCGAGTCGCTGCGGCCACTCGCGCCATGGCAGGTCGCGCATAGCTGCTGGGCCAGCCCCGCGCCACCTTCCGCGCGCGCCGGCATCACCGTCAGCGTCACCGTCAGCGCAATGCTTGCAGTCAGAAGCAGGGAATGCATTCGCATACTCGTGACGAAGGGCAGTTTCATGGTCATTCAGGGCCGTTAGCGTTGGGGGGATCCGGATCGGAATGCAAGCCGGGCAATCGGATATAAGGTGTTGTTGCCGCTGGCGATTCCGTTGCTGCCGTTGCAATTTGCACTCGTACCGTTGAGCCTCCGGAACCAGGTGTTTGGACTGGTAATCGGCCTCGGCCCGGATCGTGCAAGCGGAAACGGCCATCCGGAGAGCATAGGAAGTTCCAGCGAATTGCCGTTGACATGGATCAAACAAGCATCCGGCCACAGGTATGGGAGCGTGTCGTTCAGGGCATCGTCACTGAAATCCAGGAAAAAAGAATCGAGATCCATTGCCGATCCATTGCCGTCCATCTTCGCTCGCGCAATATAAGTGCATTAAGCGTGAAATGCACCCGACTCGCAAGAATAAACATCACCCGGCAACGTCTGCGTGCCCAACACCGCATCCCGCTTATCAAGCAAATGCCGCTGCAGGATCCCGGCAAGCCTGGCGCCGTCCCGCGCTTCCAGCGCCAGCAGCATCTGCGTGTGGTCCTGCACCGCGCTGTCCCATTTCGGCGCCTGGAAATTCGAGCGAAATCGCAGCGCCTGCAAGCGCCGGTTGACGGTCTGGTAGATCTGGCGCAGCGCCGAGTTTCGCGCTGCCTCGTTGATCCTGTCATGGATCGTCTGGTTCCGTGCGTAGTAGCCGGCAAGATCGTTGCGCGTGCGGCACGCGATCATATCGTGGTGCAGGCGCCTGATTTCCAGCAGCTCCGCGTCGGTCATCCGCTCGCACGCGAGTTGCCCCGCCAGGGCCTCCAGGCCCCCAAGGACTTCAAAAGCCTCGCGTATCTCGGGTGCCGACATGCTGGCCACCGACGCGCCACGGTTGGGGGTGAGCTCAATCAGTCCTTCGGCAGCAAGCACCTTCATCGCTTCGCGCAGCGGCGTTCGCGAGATGCCAAAGACCTCGCAGAGTTCGCGCTCATTCATCTTCTGGCCGGCCACCAGCTTGCCTTCGACAATGAGACTCCTGATATGGTCCACCACCGCGTCATGGAGGCGTTGGCGCATCACCTTCGGGAGCAATGGCGCGGATCCGGGGCGGGCCGGCGGCGGTGCCGTTTGCATGCAGGACTCCAATTAGCTTCCTTGTGCGGAAATACTAACGGAAATGTCGGCAAATCGATGCTCAAACGGGATTGAGAAAACTTCAAGCCGGCTTGCCGGATTTATGGAGATCGTTCTGCTAAATTGAATTGTATTCAAAATTCATCAGAGGAGAACGCAATGCTTAAGCTGGATTTTCATCCTTCCGGTCGCCACTTTCTTCAAATTCCGGGGCCGAGTCCTGTCCCCGACAGGATCCTGCGGGCGATCAGCTATCCGACGATCGACCATCGCGGACCCGAGTTCGGCGCGCTTGGCCTGAAGGTGCTCGATGGTATCAAGAAGATCTTCCAGACGCGGCATCCGGTCATCATTTATCCCGCGTCCGGAACCGGCGCCTGGGAGGCCGCGCTGGTGAACACCCTGAGCGCGGGTGACAAGGTCCTGATGTACGAGACGGGACATTTTGCGACGCTGTGGGACAAGATGGCGCGCAGTCTCGGCCTGCAGCCCGAGTTTCTCGGGCTTCCCGGCATCGAGGGATGGCGGCGCGGCGTGAATGCCCCGATGATCGAAGAACGGTTGCGCGCTGACACGCGGCATGAAATCAAGGCGGTTTGCGTCGTCCACAATGAGACGTCGACGGGCGTGACCTCGAATATCGCGGCGGTACGGGCCGCCATCGATGCCGCCGGGCATCCGGCGCTGCTGATGGTGGATACGATCTCCAGCCTTGGCTCGGCGGACTACCGGCATGATGAATGGGGCGTGGACGTGACCATCTCCGGTTCGCAGAAGGGCCTGATGCTGCCACCGGGGATCAGCTTCAATGCGCTGTCCCCCAAGGCCATCGAGACCAGCCGTCACGCCACGTTGCCCCGCAGTTTCTTCGGCTGGTCTGAGATCCTGGAGATGAACAAGACCGGATACTGGCCCTATACGCCGAATACGAATCTGCTCTATGGCTTGTCGGAAGCGCTGGACATGCCGAGGCATGCCGGCGCGCGGTGCGGGCCTGGGGGCTCGAAATCCAGTGCGTGGACGCCGCGGTGTACAGCCCCGTGCTGACCGGCGTCATGATGCCGGATGGTGTCGATGCCGACGTGGTCCGCAGGAATACCTACGAGCGCTTCGATATTTCCCTGGGCGCCGGGCTGGGCAAGTTGCGTGGCCGGATGTTCCGGATCGGCCATCTGGGCGACTGCAATGACCTGACGCTGGTCGGGGCGCTCGCGGGATGCGAGATGGGCCTGAAGATCTCCGGCGTGAAGACCGCCGCCAGTGGCGTGCTGGCGGCGATGGAATTCCTTGGCGATCAGGTCGTTCCACCGCTGGTCAAAAGCTGAAGGCCACCCGTTAGCGCAGCGCCAGGGATGTGACTGACGGTCCGGGACGGGTGCCCGGACCAGGCCGCATTCACTTCATCTTCCGTCAGCGCGGCCGGGCTTCCCCCGAGACATTTTCGTGGTCTCGCCGAAGCCCCGCTCGCGTGGYCGGCATCCGCCAGGCCCACCGCCACCTATCATGACTATCCTATCCCCGTCTCCGCTGGTGAAACCCGTTCATCTCGTGCCTTCGCGTGCCGGTTCAGGCAGTCCGCTCGCCAGGCTTCTCCGCAAGGAACTCAGGGGGGACGTACTCTTCGATGCCGCCAGCCGTGGGCGGTACTCCACCGACGCGTCGATCTACCAGATCATGCCCCTGGGCGTCGTGGTGCCGCGCGACCAGGCCGATCTGATCCTGGCGCTGGACATAGCAAGGGATAGCGGAGCCCCGATCCTGGCGCGAGGGGCGGGGACCAGCCAGTGCGGCCAGACCGTGGGCGAGGCGCTCGTCATCGACAACAGCAAATGGCTCAATAACGTAGTCAGCTTCGATGCGCAGGCCAGGCTGGTCACCGTTGAGCCGGGCATTGTCCTGGACCACCTGAATGCCTGGCTGAAGCCGCATGGCTTGTGGTTCCCGGTGGACGTCTCCACGGGGGCGCAATGTACGATCGGCGGCATGGCAGGCAACAATTCGTGCGGCTCCCGCTCGATCGAGTACGGCAACATGGTGCACAACGTGCACGCCATCGACGCTGTCCTTGCCGACGGCACGCAGGCCAGTTTTGCTTCGGTGCGCGGCGATCCGCAGCCGGGGCGGCTGGGCGAGATACTGGCGGGACTGCGGCACATCGCCGAACGCGAGAATCGCGAGATTGTCGAGCGGGTCCCGAAGGTGTTGCGCCGGGTCGGTGGCTACAACATCGATATCTTCGATTGCCAGAATCCGCGGTCATACACGGACGATGGCCTGGCCAACCTGGCGCATATCCTGGTCGGGTCCGAAGGGACGCTGGCGGTAAGCCGGCAGCTCACGCTCAGGCTCTCGCCGCTCCCGGCGCATAAAGTCCTGGGCGTCGTCAGCTTCCCCACCTTCTACCAGGCAATGGATATGACCCAGCACATCGTCAAGCTGGGTCCGTGCGCGGTGGAACTGGTCGACAGGACGATGATCGACCTGGCGATGGGCAATCCCGCCTTCCGCCCGGTGATCGAGAAGGCGCTGGTCGGCAATCCACAGGCCATCCTGCTGGTGGAGTTCGCGGGCGAGCAGCAGGATTCCCTGCTCAGGCAACTGGATGGCCTGGTCGAGTTGATGGGCGACCTGGGCTTGCCCGGCTCGGTCAAGCCAATGGCCGACATGGGGCAGCAAAAGGCCTTGTGGGAAGTCCGGAAAGCCGGCCTGAACATCATGATGAGCATGAAAGGCGATGGCAAGCCCGTCTCCTTCATCGAAGACTGCGCGGTACCGCTTGAGCACCTGGCGGAGTACACCGACCGTCTTACCGGCGTGTTCCATCGGCATGGCACGGAAGGAACCTGGTACGCCCACGCCAGCGTGGGTACCCTGCATGTCCGGCCGATCCTGGACATGCGGCGCGATGGCGCCGCGAAAATGCGGGCCATTGCCGAGGAGGCCGCCGAGCTGGTCCGCGAGTACAAGGGCGCGTTCTCTGGCGAGCATGGGGACGGACTGTGCCGGGGCGAATGGGTGGCGTGGCAGTACGGCCCCAGGATCCACCAGGCATTCCGGGAGATCAAGTCGCTGTTCGACCCGGATAACCGTTTCAACCCGGACAAGATTGTCCAGCCGCCGCGCATGGACGACAGCCGGCACTTCCGCTACTCCCCGGAGTACCAGGCGATCGCGCTGCAGCCCGCGCTCGACTGGACCGCATGGAATGTCATGCGGGACCCCATCTCGGGCGTGGAGACCGCCCCCGGCCTGGGCGGCGACCGCGCCCAGGGGCTGGCGAAGGCCGTGGAGATGTGCAACAACAACGGCCACTGCCGGAAGTTCGATGCCGGCACCATGTGTCCCAGCTACCGCGTGACGAAGGATGAAAAGCACGTGACCCGCGGGCGCGCCAACACCCTGCGGCTGGCATTGTCCGGCCAGCTGGGGGCGGAAGGGCTGGCCAGCCCCGAGGTCAAGGAAGTGCTGGACCTCTGCGTTTCCTGCAAGGGCTGCAAGCGGGACTGCCCGACCGGCGTGGACATGGCGAAGGTAAAGATCGAGGCGCGCTCGGCCTGGACGCAACGGCACGGACTGGGATTACGCGACCGCCTGGTGGCATTCATGCCGCGCTATGCGCCGCTGGCGAGCAAGTTCGCGCCGCTGGTCAACCTGGCGGACCGGATCCCGGTGCTGTCCTCGCTGATGAAGCGCTGGATCGGTTTTGCTCCCGAGCGGTCGCTGCCGCGCTTCGAGCGTTCGTTTCTGTCGAGGCGCAAGACGGCAGGCCGGACAGCGATCGGCGAGAAGACCGTCTTGCTCTTTGTCGATACGTTCAACAACTATATGGAGCCGGCGAACGCGGTTGCCGCGGAGCGTGTGCTGAGCGCGGCCGGGTATGACGTTCACTTCAGTGTCTCGCCGGACCAGCGGCCGCTTTGCTGCGGGCGCACCTTCCTGGCGGCGGGCCTTGTCGACGAAGCCAAAGCCGAGGCAAGGCGCGCACTGGATGCCTTGAAGCCTTACGTCGCTGCCGGTGTACCCATCGTCGGACTGGAACCATCCTGTCTGCTCTCCCTGCGGGACGAGTTCCTGAGCTACGGATTCGGCGACGAAGCCCGGCGCCTGGCGAAGTCCGCCTACCTGTTCGAGGAGTTCCTGGTGGCGGAGAAGGAAGCCGGCCGGCTGGCGCTCAAGCTCACAGGCATTCCCGGCAACAAGGTGCTTGTGCATGGCCATTGCCACCAGAAGGCGTTCGATGCCTTCCGCCCGGTACAGACGGTATTGAAATGGATTCCGGGACTCAAGGTCGACACGGTGGAGTCGTCTTGCTGCGGAATGGCTGGCAGCTTCGGTTATGAAGCGGAGCACTTTGAAGCGTCCAGGGCCATGGCGGAGCTATCCCTGCTGCCAGCGGTCCGAAGCGCCGGCAGCGACGCGGTTGTCGTCGCCGATGGAACGAGCTGCCGTCACCAGATCCATGACGGGACGGGTACGCCGGCGGTGCATGTTGCCCGCTTGCTGGCGTCCGCGCTCGACGAGGATTTCGATGCCTTGCTGCGCGCGGGCTGACCTGTGTTGTCCCGCGGCGATTGCGAAACCGCGATCGCCCGCTGGACCGCGCCGGTGAAGCCCCGTCGGCAACGCGCACGACCTGTGCGGTTATACTTGCGCGAGGTTCCGTTGCCGCAGGCATACGCGCACCGGGCATGGAGGATACGCCCCGATAGTGTGCTCCGGCGTCTCGGGTTCTCCTCCCTCGCGTAGCTCTGAACGCCTGTTGTCCGTCGCATCCGCAGCGGTTGGGGTAGGTACACTCGTGAGCACTTTCCATGACGTATAGAGTTCCACCGCTGCAATGCCTGACCGCGTTCGAAGCCGTCGCGCGGCTGCGCAGCGGGACGTTGGCGGCGCAAGAATTGTGCGTCACGCCCAGTGCGATCAGTCATCGCATCCGCCAGCTTGAAGACGTCATGGGCATCGAGCTTTTCAATTCGGTCCAGGGCGGGTTCACCCTGACGGCGCGAGGGTCCGAGTATCTCGAAGTGGTGAAGGAAGCGCTGAACGCGTTGAGCCACTACAGCGCCCGGCCAAGGTCGGCCGGAGAGATCCGCCAGTTGCGCGTCGCCGCACCGCCGACCTTTGCGCGCCAGGTGCTGGTGCCGCATCTCACCGGTTTCCAGGATGCGCACCCCGATATCGAGCTGATTCTTCAGCTGTCCGTGCCGCTGGTGGGGCTCAAATCCGAGAATGCGGATATCGAGATCCGCTTTGGCACAGGAAATTATCCGGGCCTCGAAACGGTGAAGATACTGGATGAGCCGGTCTTTCCTGTCTGCAGTCCCAGCTACCTTCGCGATGTCGGACCATTCCAGTCGCCCGAGAAACTATCCACGGCACGCCTCCTGCGTTGTCCGCTTGAGCCCTGGCGGCCCTGGCTGGTGGCCGCCGGGCTGGACTGGCCGGAGCCGAGCATCGGCGCGCAGTTTGTCGACCTCGGGCTGATGCTGGAAGCGGCGGTGAACGGCCAGGGCGTTGCACTGGCGCGCAACAGGATGGCGCGGAGCTGGATCAGTTCGGGCGTCCTGGTTCCCTTGTTCGACCTTCAGGTGCGCTCGATCTACGCGTACTACATCACCTACCCGCCGGGATGCGAAGAGGGGAGCGATATTGTGAAGTTCGTCCGCTGGATGACCGACATATTGCGCAATCCGTTGAAGTAAGCCGGAATCAGCCTGAATCAGCCTGAATCAACCGCCTGAGGCTCCGCCGCGCATCTCGTGGGCAACCGACAGCATCGTGGCGGCAGCGGCCGCCGCCATATCGGCGGAGATGTCGAGGTGGGTGGTGACGCGCACGAAGCCACGGTCGATAGCCCGGACCCTCACGCCGCGTTCAAGGCATCGTCCGGCGAATCCCGCATTGTCGATCCTGGCGTCGGAGAACGCGAAGCGCAGGATGTTGGTCTGCGGCACCGGCGGATCGAAGCGGAAGAGCTGGCTGGCGGCCAGCGCCCGCCAAATCAGCGCGGCATTCTCATGATCCCGGGGCAATTGTTCCAGGTGGTTGTCCAGTGCATACAGTCCGGCTGCCGCGAGGACGCCGGACTGGCGCATGGCGCCGCCCAGGCGGTACTTCCATTCCCACGCGCGCTCGATGAAACGCCCGGTGCCGCATAGCACGGCCCCGACAGGGCACCCAAGTCCTTTGGTCAGGTCGATCCACGCGCTATCCCATCCCTGTGCATAGTCCGACGGCGCCATGCCGGTAGCGGCGCTGGCGTTCAGCAGGCGGGCGCCGTCCATGTGGCATGCCAGGCCGGCATCTTGCGCCACATCGCGCACGCCCTTCAGTTGCCCGATGCTCCAGACTGCGCCGCCGGCGAAATTGGTCGTCTGCTCGACGCACAGCATGGCGGTTCGCGGCGAGGTACGGCCACGCGGACGGATCGCGCCGGCGACCTGTGCCGCATCGAAGATGCCGTGCGGCGATTCGAGCGGATAGACGGCGACTCCGCCAATCGCGGCGGCACCGGCGGCCTCGGTGCACACGATGTGAGACTGGCTGTCCGCGATCAGCTCGTCGCCGGGCCGGGCATGCACCAGGATCGCGACCAGGTTGGCCATCGTCCCGGACGGAAGAAAGACGCCGGCCTCCATGCCCAGGAGACCGGCTACCCGTGCGCAGAGGGCCAGCGTCGTCGGGTCCTCGCCGGCTTGTTCGTCGCCAACGGTGGCGCCCGCCATTGCCGCGCGCATGCCGGGCGAAGGCCGGGTCTTAGTGTCGCTGTAGAGATCGATCCGCGTATGCATGGAATCCTGCCTCGTGATAGGGAAAGCGGCGAGGGAAAAAAGCCGATCCGGGGGATCGGCCAAATGCTTGCCTCTTTGGGGAAGGGGCAGGCGCCAAGCTAATGGATGACCATCTGCGTGAACGGGTAGACATACGCCTGCAGCGTAATGAAGAGTCCAACGAGAACGGCCAGGATCAGGGAGTGGAAGAAGACGTAGCGCAAGATGTCGCCTTCATGCCCGTACCACTTGGTGGCGGTCGAGGCAACCACGATGGATTGCGCATCGATCATCTTCCCCATGACGCCGCCTGAGCTGTTGGCGGATGCCATCAGGTACGGCGACAGGCCGAGTTGTTCAGCGGTGGTCTTCTGCAGGCCGCCGAACAGCACGTTGGCGGCCGTGTCCGATCCGGTCAGCGCCACGCCAAGCCAGCCGAGCATCGTGCCGAAGAGCGGATAGAGGACACCGGTATGGGCAAAGGCAAGCCCCAGCGTCGCGTCCAGGCCGGAGAACTTGGTCAGG